>JAGBWF010000149.1 GCA_017629895.1 Clostridia bacterium | reverse complement strand
TAGCGAAGCATTGCTCCTCGACAGACTGAAATCTGTTCAAAAATTTCTCGTTTGCGTTATACAATGCCTGCTCGGAATCGACGCCCGCAAGCCTCGCGGCGTTGACGACCGAAAGCAAAAGGTCGCCGAACTCCTCCTCTATTTCGGAATGCGATTTTCCCTTTATCGCCTCGCGGACCTCCTGCGCCTCCTCGAAGACCTTTTCCATAGCCTCCTCGGCATTATCGAAATCATAGCCCATCTTTCTCGCCTTTTTGCCGAGCTTATCGGCGCGCATCAATGCGGGAAGCGAGCGCGTTATCGAGCGCAGTACCTCGGTATCGGTCTGCTGCTGCTTTGTTTCCTTTTTTATCTTATCCCAATTCGCAAGCACGTTTTCGCTTCCGCTTACCTTTACGTCGCCGAAAACGTGGGGATGACGGGTTATAAGCTTTTTGCAGATATCGTCGCAGACCGCATCGATATCGAAAAAGCCGTTTGTGCTCGCGATATCCGAATGGAACACGACCTGAAGCAGAACGTCGCCGAGCTCCTCGCGCATAATTTCGGGATCGTCGTTATCGATACCCTCGATAAGCTCGTAGGTTTCCTCCAAAAGATCGCGGCGGATGCTTTGATGCGTCTGCTCGGCGTCCCAAGGACAGCCGTTCGGCGCGCGGAGGATGCGCATTATCTCGACAAGATCGTCGAATTTATAGTTGTTTTTTTGGAGCAACGATTCTTTAGACATTTTCTTCCTCGGTGATTTCTTGTTTTTTGAGCCATTTAAGCCTTATAAGAAGATCGGCGATACGGTTGCCCATCGGCAAAAGTCTTACCTCGTCCTCCTTTATTGCGCGGAGCAGAAGCACGCTCGCGGCATAGGAAACGACGAGCGCGATGCCCGAGATGAGCAATATAACGAGCGAAGCCGATCTCGTATCGGTGCTTCCGCCGACAAATGCGCCAAAGAGCGCCTTTGCGCCGATATACGCGCCATAGGTACAAGCTCCCGAGATAACGCCGCAAAGCAAGGGTCTTGCGAACATTCCCGCAAGCTTTAATTTAACCGAGCAATACCTGCGCAAAAACCATATATCGAGAAGCATTACGATAAGATAGCAGATAACCGAGCTCATCGGTGCGCCGTGGATACCCATCGGGCTATACAGCAGTGCGATTTCCGAAACGGTGAGCACGCCGATGCCGATAAGCACCGCGATAAACGGCAGATGCGGCTTTCCATAAGCGTTGAGCAGTGAATTACAGGTAGAAACTATCGAAATAAGGAACACCGCGATTGCAAGCACGGCGAGCGATATCTGTGCCGCATCGAGCGGGATAAGACTGCTTCCGTCCGCCATAAGCATGGGAGTGCTCCATTTGCTTGCGCCGTAGAGCAGGGTTATGCAATGCCTGCCGGTTACGAGCAGAAACGCGCCGCAGGGTACCGCGATTATGCCCGAAATTCTTATTGCCTGCTCGGTAAGACGCGACGCGCGTTTGGTCTTTTTAATCGCAAGCGCACCCGAAACGGCGGGGAGAATGCTTGTCGCTATCGGGAATACAAGCGTTGCGGGGAGAAGGTCGTATATCGGAACAGAAAGACCGGTATACGCCGAAAACAGAGTATCGGCAACAAGCTTGCTTTCGCCCGAATCGACAAGACAGTTTACGATTATAACGGTATCGAGAAATTGCGAGAAATAGAGTGCCGCCGCAGTAAGCGTAACCGGAAGTGCAACGAGCACGATTAACTTTAGAAGCCGTTTATCGCTTTCGCTCTCATTATCGGTATCGTTCGGTCTGCACCTTTTCGAAAGCTTGCGGTAGAGCAATATGTAGACCGTCGCAAAAAAGGTTCCGACGGTAACGCCGCTTATCGCACATGCCGCCTGCACGGGAACGCTCGCGCCCATATCAGCCGCAACGGTTACCGCGCCCAAGCCGCAAGTGAGCTTAAAGAACGCCTCGATAAACTGCGAAATCGCTGTCGGGAACATATTGCGAAGTCCCTGAAAATAGCCTCTCACCGAAGCGCATACGCATATAAAGAAGAGTGCGGGCGCGATTATCTGCATTGCAAGCGCGCTGTCCTCGTGGTTTGTCAGCCTTGCGATATTCGGCGCGAAGATTATAAGCGCAAGCGCGAAAAGAAAGCCGATAACGCCGAAAACGAGCATCGCAAGCCTTGCGATACGCTCCGCCTCTCTGCCTCTGCCCTTTTCGTTGCTTGCCGCAACGAGCTTGCTCACCGCAACGGGAAGCCCGCTCGTGCTCAGCATAAAAAGCATCGCGTATATCGAATACGCCGCTGTGAAAACACCGATGCTGTCGCCGAGAATATTCGTAAGCGGGATTTTAAAAACCACGCCGATTATTTTCACGGCGAAGCTTGCAACGGTCAATATAACCGCCTCGCGCAGAAAGCTTCTTCCCTTTTGCGCGTTTTTAGTTTCCTGATTCATATTAAGACCTTAATTTTATAAAAACTCGTACATCAAAGAATTATCGGGGATATAATCGTCGCTTATCTGAGGCACGGGCGAAAGGATCTCGATAAGCCTTTGCGCGTTTTCATAGTGCCTGCTGTCCTTTCCGACGGTTTTGAGAAGGCTGATAGCGTCGTCGTTCAGGATACCTCTTTCATAGGGGAAGAAGGTATTTATCTTGAAATCGGCATATTCGCGGAAGGGGTCGATCGATTCAAGCTCGCTCGCACGGACGTTATCCCAAAGGTTATAGGTATGCTCGGCGCTTGCGGCACGGTGGCGAGAATCGCGCACCATTCGGCGAACGAATCGGCAATCCGAGCCGTCGCCCGCGTCGGCATAGAGATAAATACGGAGTATGCTGTTTTCCTCGGGCGCCTGTTCAAAAAGCGTGAGGTTAAGCGCGTGCAGTCCCTCGATAAGCACGACGTCGCCCTCGCAGAGCTTTATTCTGCGGTAATCGTCGGTGCGGCTCTTCGTTTTGAAATCGAACATCGGTATCTTCGCCTCCTCGCCCGAAAGCAAGGCGGAAAACGACTCTCTGATAAGGTCGATTCTCAGGCTGTTTATCGATTCGATATCACGCGTGCCGTCGGGAAGATAGACGCTTTCATCGAGATTGCGGTAATAATCGTCGAGCGAAACGGTATATGCCCTTCTGCCCGATGCGTTTATCGTTTCGCAAAGCTTTCTCGTCGTGGTGGTCTTGCCCGCGCAGGAGCCTCCCGCGATGAGAATGAGCTTTATCTTCTTATTATTTATAACGGTTTCCACTATTTTTGCAAGCGCCGATTCGTAGCCCGACTCATCACGCTTTATTTTTTCGATAATTTCTCTGTTCAAGCGTTTTCATCCTTTCGGTGTTTATTAAAAAATGCCTCTGCCTCCTCATACCCGAGCGTTTTTTCCTCGCGGAGATATTCGAAGGGGTATTTCTGGAAGGCGTGTCTTAAAATATCGTCTCTTTCGGGGCTTACAAGCTTGGTTATCGAGCCCGCACCGCAGGCAAAAACGGTGGAATGCTCCTCCATCATAAGCACGTTATAGAGGTTTTCCCTGCCTGCAAGAGTATATCCCGTGTTTTCGGCGTTGCCGACGGTATTTTTCTGTCTGTAAAGATAATAGGGCGCATATCCCGAGGCCTTGAGCCTTGCGCGCGCATATTCGACGCTTTCTCTCGCAAAATCGCCCTCGGGGTCATAGTAGCCGTCGCCGATAAAGCGGATGCTCGCCGCATTTTTTATCGAAAGCGTATGCACCGTGATATTTTCAAATCCGAGACCGATAACGTCCTCGAGGCTCTGTCTGAAGCTGACCTCGGTATCCCCCGGAAGCGCGGCGATAAGGTCGGCGTTGATGCAATCGAAGCCTATGCTCTTCGCAAGCTCGGCGGCATCGAAAAACTGCTTTGCGCTATGCCTTCTGCCGATTTTCTCGAGCACGAAATCGCTCGTCGTCTGGGGATTTATGCTTATTCGCTTAACCCCGTTTGCCCGCACTGCATAAAGCTTTTCGGCGGTAACCGTATCGGGTCTGCCCGCCTCGAAGGTATATTCGGTATTATTATTGATTTCAACGCTCGAATTGATGCATTTCAGTAGCCTGTCTATCTGAAATTCGTCCAATATCGAGGGCGTGCCTCCGCCGATATACACCGCTCTCAGATTCATCCCGAGCCGCTTTATCATATCGCCGGTTTCGCGGATGTCGCGCATAAGCTTTTCGAGATATTCGGGAATAAGCGCGAAAAGCTTTTGATTGCTGTATGAAACGAACGAGCAATAATCGCATCTCGTCGGGCAGAAGGGTATGGAAACGTAGAGCCCGCAATCGTTCGGCTTTATATCGGCAAGCATTTTCTGCTGAATAAGCGCGGTTTCGACAGAAAGGCTCGATTTTTCCATTGATACGTCGTAATCGCGGTTAAAAAGCTCGGTAACCTGCTCTGCGGTATAGCCTCTGTCGAGGTAATATTTCGCGCGCTTTACGGGGCGCAGTCCGGTTATATAGCCCCAGGGCAGACCGAAGCCGAAAAGCCTTCTGCCTGCCTCGAGAAACGCCTTGCCGAGCGCGTTCATCGCATAAAAATCATCGTTCATCGGGATGCTCGGGGTGTATGCGCCCGAAAAATACCCCTCGGCACTGCGCTCGCCCGAGCCGAGCGTTACGCGCGCCGTGATGATATGCTTCTCGCTCTCGTCGAGGTAAAAATATGCGTAATTATCGCTTTCAAAGCCCTCCTTGAACTTTTCGCCGGGAAAATAAAGAAGGCAAAGCGTCTGGAAATAATAGTCGTTAAGATAACCCGTGCGGTTATCTATTACCAATTTCATTTGCGAAGCTCCCGTGTGTCTATTATTACGTTTATCGGGCCGTCGTTATGCACCGAAATGTCCATATGTGCGCCGAAAACGCCGGTTACCGTCGGCAACACCTTGCCGATCTCCTTTGCCAAGGAATCGAAAAACTCCTTGCCCTGCTCGTATTTCGCCGCGTGGGTGCAATCGGGACGGAAGCCGCGATTGACACGCCCTGCGAGCACGAAGTTGGATATAAGCATAACCTCGCCGCCAACAGCTTGCGCGTTTTGCGAAAGCTTGCCCTGCTCGTCGATAAAAACGCGCAAGCCCGATATTTTATTTGCCATTTTTAAAAGGTCTTCCTCGGTATCGTCGTCGAAAACGCCGATATATGCTACCAAGCCCTTTCCGATTTTCGAAACGACCTTGCCGTCCACCACGCACTCGGCGCTGTGAACGCGCTGTACAACTGCTCTCATATACTGCCTCTCGTTACCTCGCGCACACCTTTGATACGGTTGAGCCCCGAGGTTATATTGCGAAGATGATCTACACCGCTGCAGCGTATGCCGACCGCGATTATCATCTCACCTGCGTTTTCACGCGTGGAAATCGAGGTTACCGCCACCTTCATATCGGTAAGCGCAAGCGTTATATCCGCGATAAGATGCGAGGAATACACCGCGATGACCGTAAGCGTTGCCTCGAAGCTTCCGCCGCTGTTGCGATTGATCTTTTCCGACCACGAAGCGACCACCCAGCGATCCTTATCGTTGGGGTTCGAAAGCCCGCTTTGCGCGTTCGGGCAATCGTATTTATGAATCGACACGCCGTAGCCGCGGGTGATAAATCCGATAATATTATCGCCGGGGAGGGGGTTACAGCATTTCGCGAATTTGACCGTACAGCCCTCGACGCTATCGACGATAACGCTTTCGGCGTTGGTGCGAACGTTCTTTTCGTGGCGCGCGGTCTTTATCTGCTCTGCCGTGGGCATCGTATTGACCTCGGACTGAGGGCAGACGACGCGCATAAATTCCTCGCGGAGCTTAACCGATATCTTCGATACCGAAAGTCCGCCGTAGCCGATATTGTTATAAAGATCGTCAACGTCGGCAAGCGAAAGTCTGTTTGCGAGGTTTTTCATAACCTCGTTCTTCTGCGCTTCGGTATAGGGTCTGCCGTAGCGCTTTATTTCGCGCTCAAGCTCGGTCTTGCCGACGACGATGTTTTCGGCGCGCATTTCCTTTTTGAAGAACTGTCTTATCTTGTTGCGTGCCTCGCCCGAGCGGACGATTTTGAGCCAATCGCGCGAGGGGCCCTTGGAGGATGCACTTGTGAGAACCTCGACGATCTGACCTGTTTGCAGGATAGTATCTATCGGAACGATATTGCCGTTCACCTTCGCGCCGACCATTTTATTGCCGACAGCCGAGTGTATCGCATAGGCAAAATCTATCGGCGTGCTTCCGTTGGGGAGGTTTACGACGTCGCCCTTCGGGGTAAACACGAAGATTTCGTCCTCGAACAAGTCTATTTTAAGCGGACGGAAAAATTCATCGGGATCGTCAATATCCTTTTCGGTTTCAACAAGGGTGCGTATCCATTGAAGCTTTGCGTCGATATCCGCCTTGACCTGCTCGCCGGTTTTATATTTCCAGTGCGCCGCGATACCGTATTCGGCAACCTGATGCATTTCCCAGGTTCTTATCTGCACCTCGAAGGGAATACCCTCCTTGCCGATAACGGTGGTATGAAGCGAGCGGTACATATTCGGCTTCGGTGTCGAGATATAATCCTTGAACCTGCCGGGGATAGAATTGAACTGCTCGTGGATAATACCGAGCGCGGTATAGCAATCAAGCTCGGTATCGACGATGATACGCAACGCATAGAAATCGTATATCTCGTCGAACTGCTTGCTTTGGTTATACATCTTTTTATAGATGCTGTATATCGTCTTTACCCTGCCCGAAAGCGTGAATTTGACGTTATAGCTTTTAAGGCTTTCGGCAACCTTTTGCGTTGCCTTATCCAAAAAGTCCTTGTTTTCGCCGTAGCGGCGGTTAATATCCTCGTTTACCTCGTTATAGCCGATCGGGTCGAGATAAAAGAGGGCAAGCGTTTCGAGCTCGTTTTTTATCTTCTGGATACCCAAGCGGTGAGCGAGCGGTGCATAAACGTGCATCGTTTCGAGCGCGATCGAGCGTTGCTTTTCGGGCGAGCGCACGTCGAGGGTACGCATATTATGCAGTCTGTCGCAGAGCTTGACGAAGATAACGCGCAGGTCCTTGCTCATCGCGAGGAACATTTTGCGCAGGTTTTCGATGCTTTCGTCCTGCTTGGTTTCGAAGGGAATATGAACGAGCTTGGTTACGCCGTCTACTATTTCGGCAACGTCGGGACCGAATTCCTTGCGTATCAAAGCGAGGTCGATCTTTTCGCCGCAATCCTCAACGGTATCGTGCAAAAACGCCGCACAAATGGAATCGGTATCGAGCTGAAGCTTGAAAACCTCCTCGGCAACCGAAAGGGGATGTACTATATAGTCCTCACCCGAGATGCGCTTTTGCCCCTCGTGGAGCTTTTCGGCAAACTCGTATGCCTTGTATATTTTATCGTAATCGTAGTTGCCCGCCTCTTTTATTGCGGCGAACAGCTCTTCTGCCTGTCTGAGCATATATTTTTTATCCTTGTCTTCCCGAGCGCACCCTGCGCAGCAGAGGCGATTCGTCTATATTTATCTTACCGTTTGAGGAGGGAAGCAGCTTTATAAAAGCCTTGCTTCTATATTCGCGGTATTCGAGCGATATAAGTCCCTGCTCCGCCAGAACCTCGAGTATAACCCGAAGCTTGCAGAGCGTTATCGAAAGCGAAAATTCGCGGTTTAAGGTTCTCGCCGTCGAAAGCAGCGAAATACATCTTCCGTCTTGACCTGCTTCGCGGCGTATATATCTGAAAACGCTTCTGAATTCCGAAAGGTCGGGGATATCCTTATCACAGCCATCGTAGCGCTCGCCTGAAGCAAGCATACGGAATTTTTCGTCGCAAAGCGCGATTTCTTTTCTTTCCTGCTCGGAGGCACGCATTTCCTTAACGAAAAGCTGTACCGCACGCGCACCCATAAATTCGTTTATATCCGCCGTGAACACCATATCGCAGCGGTCGCCCTCGGAATAGGAGAAGCTGTCGAACTCGGCTCCGAAGAACACCGCGTTGAGCGAGCACTGTCTGCCGTTTTCGTTTTTCACAACGCGGAAGCGGACGTGCTTACCCTGCGAAAGCGGAACGATATCGTGCAATGTGATATTGCGAAGCAGCAATACCGGCTGGGGATTGGAAAGTCCGAAGGGCTCGAGCCGCAAAAGCTCGTCTATGCCCTTTTCGCTCATATCGGCGAAGCTGACCTCACATTCTATTTCGAGCGGAACCGCGGAAACGCTCTCTTTTAATACGGGAGAAGCGTATTCGTTGAGCCTTTGTCTGAACTCGTCTATTCTGCCGCCCTCTATCGAAAGACCTGCGGCAAGCTCGTGTCCGCCGTATTCAAGCAGTAATTCGCCGCAATGCGAAAGCGCGTCCATAAGCGAGAAGCCCTTTATGCTTCTGCCCGAGCCCTTTGCGGTATCGCCGTCAAGCGAGAAGAGGATACAGGGGCGCGAATACCTTTCGGCAATTTTCGAAGCAACCACCCCGATAACACCCTGATGCCAGCCGTCGTAGCAGAGCACGAGGAAGCGGTCCTCTTTGTAATCGCGCTCTATCATTTCGACAGCCTGCTCGTATATTTTTTGCTCGGTCGCCTGACGAAGCTTGTTTATCTCGCAAAGCTCCTCGGCGATGCTGTCCGCCTCGTATTCGTTTTTCGAAAGCAGAAGCTCGACCGCGCGCGAGGCGCAGGCAATTCTGCCCGCCGCGTTTATTCTCGGCGCAAGAACGTAGCCGACGGTTGCGGAGGTTACCTTTTTGACACGCTTGCCGTATTTCACAATACCCGCACGGCGCATAAGCGCAAGCAGGCCCATATTTTCGGTTTCGGCGAGCTTATTAAGACCTATTCCGGTAATTCTGCGGTTTTCATCGATTATCGGCATAACGTCGGCAACGGTACCGACTGCGATTATATCCGAATAAAGCTCTAAAATACGGTCGGTATCGCCCTCAAGCGCACAAAGCAGCTTGAACACCACGCCTACCCCCGCGAGATTGCGGAAGGGGTAAACGCTGTCCTCGCGGTGAGGGTTGACGACGGCAACCGCATTGGGAAGCGTTTCGCGGCAGGAATGGTGGTCGGTTATAACCATATCTATTCCGTTTTCCTTCGCAAAATCCGCCTCGTCAACGGCTGTAACGCCGGTATCGACGGTAATAATAAGGTCTATTCTCCCTGCGAGCTTTTCGATAACGGGACGGCTTAAGCCGTAGCCCTCGGAGATACGCTCGGGGATAAAATATTCGCACTCCACCCCGCGCGAGCAAAGATAAAGATAGAGCATAACCGTGCTTGTAACGCCGTCGACGTCATAGTCGCCGTATATACAAATACGCTGTTTTTTATCGATAGCCTCGTTTATCCGCGCGACAGCCTTATCCATATCCTTTAAAAGAAACGGATCGTAGAGCGGTATGCCGTCCTTATCGAGAAAGGTCGAGATCTCCTCTTTTTCGGTAAGTCCGCGGTTATATAATATTTTTGCGGTCAGAGGAAACAGTCGGTTTTCCTCGGCTATTTTTTTGCAGACCGCTTCGTCTGTTTCGCGTACGAGCCATTCACGTTCGTTCATAAGCTCACCCCTATCCTTATCCGATTTTCATCGGCTAAATCGATTTTTTAAGTATAGATACCGTGAAATACACGGTGTATTCCTTATTCAAGACGTATATTCCGTCGTATTCGTTTCCGAGCTCGACCGAGGCACTTCCCGAATAGCCCTCGTCCTCGATCGTTATACGGTTGAAATCGACCGTCGCGCTCATCGCGTTTCTGTCCACCGAGCCGAACGCCTCTCTCGGCCCGATAAGGTAAACGGTAATATCGTCGCTTATTTCAAAGGCGCTGTTCTCGGGAAGATTTATAACCGAGATTGCCTCTTTCTTTATACGGTAGGCTCTGACTGCCAGCTCGGGCATCGTTACCTTTACGCTTATCTTCGAGCTTCCGCTTTCGTTCGAAACGCCGTTCGGGAGCAGAGAGCCGATGGGAAATTCAAAGCTTTCGCTTCCGTCTATCGCCGTTTCATCGATATTGAGCACGAGCTCGTCGATCGATTTGAGTGCCTCGGGCGTGCCCGAAACGGTTATCGCGCTTGCCGAAAGCTCTATCGCCGCATCGCTCGGGGAAAATACTCCGCCGGTAAAGGCAACGCGCACGGGAATACTCTTCTGCTTGGTTACGCTTACGGTAACGTAGGCGGTGGTATCCGAAAGCTTTATATACGGGTTATCGATAACCCTGCCGCTTGCATCGCGGAGCTCTATCGCGCCGTAGCCGTAAATATTATCGGTTATTACACGGTTTTCGAGATCGAATTTAACGTATGCGCCCTTGATCTCCCCGATTACCGAGGCGGGACCCTCGACAAGCACCGAAAGCGGATTCGCGCTTGCCGAAACGAAGGTAACGCCCTCTGCCATTATATAGCTGTTGCCGACGTCGACCGACACCGAAAGCAGCTCGTTTTTCTGTGTAAATTCATCGACGAAAACGCTCGCCGTGGTCGAGGACTGCGAAACGATTTCGATGCCGTTGGGGGAATATACGACTATATTAAGCGTCTGATCACCCGCCGCCTGCGCCTGCGAAACGTCGATAACTGCGCGGAAATCGGCAGAGGTAAGCTCGTTCAGCTCGCTCATCTTGCCCTTCGCAACGACGGTTATCGAGGAAAACTCCTGCCCCGAGGCGAGAGTATAGCCCTTCGTATCGCGAAGCGCGGCTTCACCCTCGATAACGACGCTTATTCCGTCGAAGGTGCGCTCGAAAAGGGTGCTGTCGTAGCCGATTGCGTATACCCAGAGCACGAACGCGGCAAGCACCGAAAGCACGACGAACAGAATGCTCATCGC
The DNA here is from genome assembly GCA_017629895.1 of Clostridia bacterium. GTDB lineage: Bacteria > Bacillota > Clostridia > Oscillospirales > CAG-382 > Coliplasma. Next base: position 15,552 of record JAGBWF010000149.1, on the reverse strand, counting down.
ACGGGAGAGTTTTACTTTTTGCTTTTTTGCTGTTTCTTCGGTCTGGTTATTCTTCATCCCTGCCGCTGTCGCTCCTTCTGAAAATTTTGCCGGTTACAACGTTCTTTATGTTCTTCTTTTCCTCGCCCATAAGGCTGTTGACAAGATAGCTTTCGAGAGTTTTTCTTGTGAAATTACGCTTGATATCGCCGTCCACCGCAATAGAGATACCGCCGGTTTCCTCCGAAACGACGAGAATTATGGCGTCGCTGTTTTCGCTCATACCGATAGCGGCGCGGTGGCGTGTGCCGAGCTCCTTAACTATATTGTTGTTCGACGAAAGCGGCAGATAACAGCCCGCGGCGTGTACCCTGCCCTTGCGGATTATCACCGCACCGTCGTGCATCGGAGCTTTGTTATAGAATATGTTGCCGAGAAGAAGCGAGGTTGTAACCGCATCGATGGTGGTACCGGTTCGGATAACGTCGCCGAGACGCACGTTGCGCTCGAAAACGATAAGCGCGCCTGTTCTGTTTTTCGAAAATTCCTGCGCCGCGTCGCATATCTGACCGATTGCAAGCTTCATTTCATCGTTATCGACCATGCTCTTGAGGTTATCGCTGACACCGCCCACCTTTTCAAGTGCGCTTCTGAGCTCGGGCTGGAACACGATAACTATCGCAATCAGTCCGACCGAAAACAGACTGTTGAGTATAAAATTCAGCGCACGCATTTCGAAAGCGGCGGAAAGCAAAAGCAGTAAAAACAGCATAACGATACCGAGCATAAGCTTGCCCGCACGTCTTGCGCGCATAAATTTTATAACCCAGAACAACAGCAGCGCGACGATCGCAATGTCGAGCACGTCGACGATTCCGATATTTGCAAGCTGATTCCAGACGTATTCAAGATAATCGAGAAATGCGTTCATTTCGTTTCTCCTAAAAGGCAAATTGTATTTTGTATACGGCTCCGAAGCGTACTACGCGTTTCGGGCGGTTTTATTCGGTGAGAAAATCGATATTGCTTATAAGCTTTTCGATAGCTCTGCCGCGGTGGCTGAGCGAATTTTTCTCCTCGGAGGTCATTTCGGCGAAGGTTTTGTTCATATCGGGACAGTAGAACACGGGGTCGTATCCAAACCTGCCGTCGCCGCGGCGCTCGTCGATGATAATTCCCTCGCTTTCGCCGCGAAGATAGATAGCTTCTCCGTCGGGGCGGCAGACGCATATCACGCAAACGAAGCGCGCGCTTCTTTCCGAGGGCGGAACGCTTGATAGCTCGCAAAGAAGCTTGTCGATGTTCGAATCATCGGTCGCACCCTCGCCCGAATAGCGAGCCGAATATACCCCCGGCGCACCGCCGAGCGCATCGACACAAAGCCCGCTGTCATCGGAAATAGCGATATTTCCGGTAAATTCACAGAGTGCCTTCGCCTTAATATAGGCGTTGCCCTCGAAGCTGTCGGCGTTTTCGATAATTTCGTCGGTAAAGCCCGTGTCCTTTATCGGTATCAGCTCGGCTTCTATGCCCTTTTGCTCGAAGCAGGAGCGGAATTCCGAAATTTTATGGTTGTTATTGGTTGCGATAACTATTTTAAGCATCGGCTTCGTCCTCGAAAAACGCGTTTATAAATTCGCTCGGCTCGAAGGGACGGAGGTCGTCTATTCCCTCGCCGACGCCGATGAATTTTACGGGAATACCGAGCTCGCGCTTGATAGCAAGGATGATACCGCCCTTCGCGGTGCCGTCGAGCTTTGTGAGAACGAGTCCCGTAATGTTCGCCGCTTTGCCGAACTCCTTTGCCTGAATAAGCGCGTTCTGACCTGTCGAGGCATCGAGCACGAGAAGCGTTTCACGGCAAGCAAAGGGTGCTTCTCTGTCGATAACGCGGTTTATCTTGGCAAGCTCGTCGATAAGGTTCTTTTTGTTATGCAGTCTGCCCGCGGTATCGACGATAAGCACGTCGATATTCGCCTTTTTTGCGGCAGATACCGCATCGAAAACGACTGCGGCGGGGTCTGCACCCTCGTCCTGACGGATTATCGGAACGCCGTTACGCTCTGCCCATATACCGAGCTGCTCTGCCGCGGCGGCGCGGAAGGTGTCTGCGGCGGCGAGCATAACGCTTTTGCCGCTTTCCTTTAGGCAGTGGGTGATCTTGCCGATAGAGGTGGTCTTGCCCACGCCGTTGACGCCGATGACGAGAATTATATTCAAGCCGCTTCCGAAGGAAAGCGAGCCGCTTTCGCCGACGGCATCCTTTAAAATTTCGCGGAACTCCTCGCGCGCGAGCGAGGCTTCCTTTATTTTTTTCTCCTTCAGCCTTTCGCGAAGCTCGCTCACGAGCGCGTCCGAGGTTTCAACCCCGACGTCCGCCATAATAAGCAGGTCGCAAAGCTCCTCGAAAAAATCGTCGTCGACCTTATCGTAGGAGGAGAAAAGATCGTTTACCGGCTTCAAAAGAGCGTCCTTCGTCTTTTTTAAGCCGCTTTTTAATTTGTCAAAAAATCCCATTTGATTACCTCTTGCGGTTGTATTGGTGCTAACGCAATCCGAAGCTCTATACAATAAATTTTTATGAAAATCGAAGATTTTTGGGGAGAGCGAAGCGATTTAATAAAGCGTTCAGAGCGGATGCAGACTGTGCAAACACAATCCGAAGCTGTAGACAACTACTGCGAGTGATTGTGTTTGCGCAGAGCAAAGCGGTATGCGCCGTTATGAACGCTTTTACTCCGCGTATTCTTTGATGATGTCGTCTAACTTCGCCATATTCAGCTTCATATAGTCCGATATGCCCTTCTGGCGCATCGTTATACCGTATATGGTGTCGGCGCGCTCCATGGTTCCGCGGCGGTGGGTGATAAGAATATACTGAGTCTTATCGCTGTTGCGGCGGACGTAGGAGGCAAGCTTGACTATATTCACGTCGTCGAGTGCCGACTCGATTTCGTCGAACACACAGAACGGGCTGGGGTTGACGCGCTGAAGCGCGAGATAGAGCGAGATTGCCGCAAACGACTGCTCGCCGCCCGAAAGGAGCGAGATGCTGCGCACGCTCTTGCCCGGCACCTTGAGCACGATATCTATACCGCACTCGAGCGGAAGCATCGGGTCGGTAAGCTCGGCACGCGCACTGCCGCCGCCGAAAAGCTCGGTGAAGACGGCATTGAATTCGGTATTGATTTTTTCGAAGCATTCGAGGAAGGTTTCCTTCATACCCGATGCGAGCTTTGCTATCGTTCTGTCGAGCGAGGCGCGGGTTTTGTTCAGGTCCTCGGTCTGCGCGGTGAGGAAATCGTAACGCTCCTTGGTTACACGGTATTCCTCGACGGCGTTGACGTTGATAACGCCCATAGCGCGAATTTTCGCCTTGAGCGAGGCAAGACGCGACGCGCCCTTATCCATCTGCTCCTTCGGCAAACGGAACCTTTCGGCATCCGAATAGGTGAGCTCGTATTCGTCCCAGAGCTTGCTTGTTACGGTATCGAACTCTGTATTTACCGAATTGAACTTCATTTCGGTGTTGGCGAGGTTGCGGAACGCCTCTTCCTTTGCGCTTGCAACGGTTTTCTGCTTTGCGCGCATTTCGTTTAATTGCTTTTCCTTTTCCTCGCGTGAGCGCGATATCTGCTTTAAGCGTTCTTCACAGCCCGAAATAACGGTATCACATTCCCTGCATTCGATATCGAGAAGCTCGGTTTCGGCCTTGCGCGCCTTTATCGTTTCCTCTGCCCTTTCGACAGATGCGCTTCCGACGGTGATACGCGCGTTCAGCTCGGTTTCACGGCGAAGTGAAACAGAAAGTCTTTCCTCGGCAACCGATTGCGCGTTTTTCGCGGCAAAGAGCGCCATTTTCGCGGAATTTACACGCTCGAACGCCGCTTCCTCGTTTTTCTTGAGCAGCTCTGCGCTTGCCCTCGCGGCGTCGCGCGCGTTAGTTGCTTCGTTTATCGCGGTGGCAAGCTTTTCGGATTCGGCGGTAAGCTCGGTAAGCTCAAGCTCGAGCTTCGCGAGAATTTCGCCGCCGAGAGAGAGCGATTCTATTCTGCCGTTTTCCTCGTTGATACGCACCGCGAGCGATTCCTTTATCGCGCTCTGCGATGCCTTTGCGGTGTTCGCGTCGGCAAGCGAAAGCCTCATAGCCTCCAGCTTTTCGTCCGCGCACGCAGATTCGGCGGTAAGATTTTCGCGTTCTGCGATAAGCTTTTCGACGGTATTTTTTCTCGCCTTTATGCTTTCGCCGAGGCGTTCGATATCCATTGCGCGAGTGAACACGCCGACCTTAACGGCAGAGGAGCCGCCGGTATAGCTGCCGCCCGCGTTGATTATCTGTCCGTCGAGGGTTACTATCTTTATCCTGTAGCCGCTCTTGCGTGCGATAGCCGATGCGAGCTCAAGATTTTCGGCAATAACCGTTCTGCCGAGAAGGTCGTTTACAACGTCCTCGAACTTTTTATCGTATTTCGCAAGGTCGCTCGCGATACCGATAAAGCCGTCCATATCCTTTATCGCATCTACGTCGCTTCTCTTGCCGGTTACGCTCTGCAGAGGCAGGAAGGTCGCTCTGCCGAGCTTGTTTTCTTTAAGATAGCGTATACACGCCTTCGCATCCGATTCCTTATCGACAACGATAAACTGAACGCTTGCCGCAAGCGCGGTTTCGAGCGCGACGACGTATTCGCTTTCGGATGAGATTATATTGGAAACGGTTCCGTAGAGCCCGATTTTTTCGCCGTTGTTTTTGATAACGCCCGACGTGCAATCGTTTATAACGCGCTTAACGCTTTCGGAATAGCCCTCGAGCAGATTTTCGAGCCTTGTGAGCTGCTCCTTCTTCTGCTCCTCGCCCGAAAGAGCGATTTTTTCCTCGGTAATGCTTTCCTCGGTCTTGCGGAGCTTTTGTAAAAGGCTTGCGCGCTCGTAATCGAGCGAAATTATTTTATTTTCGGTTTCGTTTATAAGCTTTACGGTTTCATCGAGCTCGGTCTGTACCTTTTCGATTTCAGCCTTCAACGCCTTGATACGCTCGTTTGCGGCGGTAAGACGGTCGGCGTTTTCGCTTGCGGTTCTCTTTTCTGCCTCGAGCGATGCGCGGCATCCCGCCTCACGCGCGGCAAGCGCACTCTTATCGGCGGAAAGAAGCTCTAAAAGCGCGCCCGAATTAACGCTTTCCTTTTCGGCAAGCGCGTATTCGCCTCTTGCCTTTTCGTAGGCCGCTTCCGCCTCTGCGGTATCGGACTCCGCCTTAGAAACGGCGACCGACGCCTCCTCCTTCGCCTGAGCGCAAAGTGCGGTCGTTTCGGCGGCAGCCTCCTTTTCGCTTGCGGCGGCGTTTATCGCAAGCCTTGCATCGCTTGCCGCCTCCTCCGCATGCGCGATATCGTTGGCGCAAACGGCTTTTCTGCCCTCTGCCTCGCCCTTTTTATGCACTGCCTCGGTCTTTTCGCGCTCGATTTCGCTCATAAGGCGCGAAAATTCATAGCTTTCGTTCAAAATTCTGTCGGTTGCCTCGTCGCAGGCGATAACCTCGCGCTCTGCAATCTCGAAGCTGAGCTTTGCGGCGGCAAGGTCGTTTTCGCATTCGACACGCCTTGCGCGGAGATAATCGAGCCTATCGAGCCAAAGAGTGATTTCGATGCCCTTCTTTTCCTCGCTGAGCACGAGATACTGCTTTGCGTTTTCGGCTTCCTTTGCAAGCGGGCCGATGCGCGAGGATATTTCGGAAAGTATATCGTTAACGCGCACGAGGTTGCTTTCGGTATCGCGGAGCTTGCGCTCTGCCTCGAGCTTTTTATAGCGTATCTTCGAAATACCCGCCGCCTCCTCGAAGATACTGCGGCGTTCATCGTCCTTTTGAGAAAGCACCTCGGCTATCTTACCCTGACCGATAACCGAATAGCCCTCTCTGCCGATGCCGGTATCATAGAAAAGCTCGTAGATATCCTTTAATCTGACCTGCTTTTTGTTTATGTAATATTCGCTTTCACCGCTGCGGTACAGCTTACGGGTAACGGTTACCTCGTCCGAATCGGAAAGACGGTAGCCGCCCTTTGCCGCTTCCTCGGTGTTTTCGTCGGCTTCTATCGTTATATGGTTTGCGCGGTTGTATTCCTCCTCGGTATCGATACAAAGCGAAACCGAGGCACAGCTTGCGGCGGCGCGGGTGGCGGTGCCGTTAAAGATAACGTCCTCCATTCTGCTTCCGCGCAGAGATTTCGCGCTCATTTCGCCGAGAACCCAGCGTATTGCATCCGAAATATTCGATTTGCCGCTTCCGTTCGGTCCGATGATCGCGGTAACGCCGCTGTCGAAGCTGATACGCGTTTTATCGGGGAAGGACTTGAAGCCCTGCATTTCTATTGCTTTAAGGCGCATATTTATACACTCCTCGTTTTTATATCGGGCTCATACCGAGGCAGGTCGGCGGGATATATCTCCACCCCCGCACAGTCGGTTTCGCCGATAATTCTGTTTATTGCGGCACAGCCGTGCCCGCGAAGCATCGAAATATCGCTCGCACGTATTCCGATACAAAGTATCTTGTTTTTGCAATTTCCTGCCCTTTCGGCAATGATATCGCTGTATATTCGGCTTTTCACAAGCTCTCCGAGTGCCTGATGGTTCGCCCCGAGCGGAGCTTTTTTCAGATTTTCGGAGGCGTGAAGCCCTATTCTCAATATTTTGACACCCGCCTCCTCGAGCAAGCGGCAGCATTTCGCCGTGCGCTCGATTGCGGCATCGTTCGTAAGCGGGGTATATTCGCCAATCGAAGCCATTTCGAAAAGCTCGGTGCCCTCGAAAACGACGGTCGGGTATATTCTCGCCTCGGTCGCGCCCATTGCGATAATATCGCGCGCTGTTTTTATCTCGTCCTCGGGCGTGGATTGCGGCAGACCTATCATCATCTGACCGCAAAATTCGAATCCGCCTTCGGTTATAAGCCTTGCCGATTCGAAGGAATCGGATGCGCTGTGTCCTCTTTTGCTTGCACGCAAAACCGAATCGTTCGTGCTCTGTACCCCGAGCTCGATATGCGTAACGCGGTATTTTTTGAGTATTGCGAGAATTTCCTCATCGATACAGTCGGGCCTTGTCGAAATTCTTATGCCCTCGGCAACACCCTTATCGATATATTCGTTCGCAAGCGAAAGCAGAGCCTCCATACGCTTTTTCTCTATCGCCGTGAAGCTGCCGCCGAAAAAGGCTATAAGGCTCTTTTCGAAGCCGCCGCAGTCGTTTTCAAGCAGCTCTTTAAGCTCGAAAAGCTCGGTATTTATATCCTTTTCCGCCGATTGCCCCGTTATCTTCGTCTGCGAGCAGAACACACAGCAATTCGGGCAGCCCGCGTGCGGCACGAAAAAGGGGATATTACGATGGTTCTTCATCTAATTCACCGAGCAATATCAGCGCCTCTCTCGCTGCCTCCTGCTCCGCCTCGCGCTTGGTTCTGCCCCTGCCCTTACCGAGCAGGTTGGAGTTCAGATACACCTCGTAGCTGAAAACGCGGTCGTGGGGCGGGCCCTCCTCGCCGACAAGGCTGTAGGAAAGCACCTCCTCGGGAGTTTGCTGAACGATACGCTGTAATCTCGATTTATAATCCTCGGTGCCCGCTTTTATAACCGCATCCACAGACTGCGTTATAAAGGGAAGCACGAATTCCTTTGCCTTTTGCATACCGCCGTCGAGATATATCGCCGCGATAAGCGCCTCGAAGGCATCCGCAAGGGTGCTTTTGCGGTGTCTGCCGCCGGAGGCAGCCGATTCGCCTTTGCCGAAAAGCATATAATCGCCGAGGCTTATGCCGTTTGCAAACCTTGCAAGCGTGTCCTCGCAGACAAGCGCGGCGCGGGTGCGGGTCAAAAAGCCCTCGTCGGCTTCGGGAAAGCGGAAATACAGAAATTCCGCGGTTATCACCGAAAGCACCGAATCACCCAGAAATTCACTGCGCTCGTTGCTCACTAAAATCCCTCTTTTGCGGTGCTCGTTGCAATAAGAGGAGTGCGTGAGCGCGGTTGTTAAATATTTTATATCCTTAAAGCTGTAATTTATCGCCCTTTCGAGCAGATAAAGCTCTTTTTCCTCACTCATTCGGTTATCTCCTTTGAGATATCGTTCTTTCTCTGAAGGCTTTCGCCTATTTTATCCACCGTACCCTCGGCACAGCATATCATAACCTGCTTTATCGCCGAGCGGAAGGAATATGCGTCCGAGCTGCCGTGCGCCTTTACGACCGGCTTTAACAGCCCCAAGAATGGTGCTCCGCCGTATTCCGAGGGGTCAAGACGCTTTTTCAGCCTTTTCGTATGCCTGAGCGTCATCGCACCCGCAAGCGTTGCAACGGGAGAAGCGTGGAACAGCTCCTTTAAGGATTTGGACATAAATTTGCCCATACCCTCGATAAGCTTGAGCGCGATATTTCCCGTAAAGCCGTCGCACACCAGAACGTCGCATTCGCCGAAGGGAACCGCCTTTCCCTCGATATTGCCGATAAAGTTTATCGCTTCGTCCTCCGCAAGAAGCGCGTGCGCCTCCTTGTAAAGCGGTGTTCCCTTATGCGATTCGGTGCCGTTATTGAGCAAAGCCACACGCGGCTTTTCGATATCGAGCACGTTTTCGGCATAGATGGAGCCCATACGCGCATAGAGCGAAAGCACGTCGGGAGTCGCGTCTAAATTCGCACCGCAATCGAGCAGAACGAAGGGCTTTTCAAGCGGAATTACCGAGCCGAGCGCGGCGCGGCGGACACCCTTGATCCTGCGTATTATAAGCGAAGCGGCGGTAAACAGCGCGCCCGTATTGCCCGCCGAAACGACGGCGTCTGCGGCACCCTCCTTGCAAAGATTGCAGGCAAGCACCATCGACGAATCCTTTTTTTCCTTCATAACCGTCGAAGGATCGTCGGTCATTCCGACAAAGCAAGCGGAGATACGGGTGCTCATATTTTCGGGAAGCTCGGGCAGAGCCGAGATCGCATCACCCGTGCCGACGAGTATTATTTCCAAGCCCTCGTCCCGAAACTCGTTTGCGGCGGATATCGCGCCGCGTGCGAGCTCGAGCGGAGAATTATCGCCGCCCATTATATCGACTGCTACGGTTATCTTCATCACTGTTTACCTCTTTGCTTTCGGATAAGGGGCTTATTTACCCTCGTTCCAGCCGCACTCGTTCTTGCAATAATAAAATTCGCGGTTTTTCTTTTTAAGAACAGGCGAATTGCACTGCGGGCATCTGCGCTCGGTGGGAATATCCCAGGAGGAGAAGCTGCATTTCGGATAATCCTCGCAGGCATAATAGGTCTTGCGGCTCTTGGTCTGCTTTATCATAACACGCTTTCCGCATTCGGGACAAGCCACACCGCTGTCGCGGCGATAGGGGATCGCGGTCTTACATTCGGGATAGTTGCGGCAGGCGAAAAAGCTGCCGTGGGGGCCCTTGCGGAGCACCATATCGCTTCCGCAGTTCGCGCATTTCTCATCCGCGATAACCTCGGGCTGCTTCTTTTCCTCCTTTTCGGGTGCGGGTGCATCTCCGTCAAGGCGCTTGGTGTTGCGGCATTTCGGATAGTTCGGGCAGGCGGCGAATTTGCCGTAGCGTCCGGTTTTTTCTATCATCACGGCGCCGCACTTTTCGCATATAATGCCTGTTTCCACCTTCGGCAGTGCGACACGCTCGCTTCCGAGAGTCTTTTCCGCCTCCTCGAGCTGTGCGCTGAAATGACGGTAAAATTCACGCAGAACGTCGATATATTCGCTCGTTCCGTCCTCGATCCTGTCGAGGTCCTCCTCCATTTCGGCGGTGAACTTATAATCGACGATATGCGAAAACGCCTTTTTCATCGTTTCGGTCGTGATAACGCCGAGCTCGGTGGGAACAAGGAATTTGCCCTCTCTGCGAATATACTCGCGCGAGATTATGGTCGTTATCGTCGCGGTATAGGTCGAGGGTCTGCCGATGCCCTTATCCTCGAGCACCTTAATAAGCGAGCCCTCGGTAAATCTTGCGGGGGGCTGGGTGAATTTCTGCTCGGGGGTTATCTCCTTCGGGGTAACCGCTTCGCCCTCCGAAAGCTCGGGGAGCATTGCGCCGCCGTCCTCGTCGTTTCCTTCGTCGGCAATATCGCCGTAGACCGCCGCAAAGCCGCGGAATTTAACGGTATGTCCGTTCGCACGGAAGCAGACGCCGTTCGAAACGATATCCGCGCTTACCGTATCGAGAAGCTCGGGTGCCATCTGAGAAGCGATGAAGCGGTCCCAGATGAGCTTATAAAGCTTGTACTGATCGTTGGTTATCTTGCCGCGGAGCGATTCGGGGGTTATCGTCGGGTCGGTCGGACGGATAGCCTCGTGCGCGTCCTGCGCGTTCTTTTTTATCTTGTATACGTTCGGCGTTTTGGGATAATATTCCGCGCCGTATTCGTTTATAATAACGTTCTTCGCCGCCTCACGCGCTTCGTCGGAGATGCGGAGCGAATCGGTACGCATATAGGTGATAAGACCGTGTGCGTTCTTTTCGCCGATATTAACGCCCTCGTACAATTCCTGCGCGATAAGCATCGTCTTTTGCGATTGGAACGAAAGCTTGCGGTTCGCATCCTGCTGAAGCGTCGAGGTGATAAAGGGGGGCGCGGGTCTTCTCTGCTTGAGCGCACGCTTGACCGATTCTACCCTGAAATCGCAAGCAGTTGCACGCGAGAGCATTTCACGCACCTCGCTATCGCTCGAAAGCTCGAGCTTTTTGCCGTCCGCGCCATAGAATTGCGCCTTGAAGAGCTCGCCCTTTTCGGTTGCGAAAAGCGCGCCGATGACCCAATATTCCTCGGGCTTGAAGGCTTCGATCTCCTGCTCGCGCTCGACGACTATTCTCGTTGCGACAGATTGCACTCTGCCCGCCGAAAGACCGTTTTTGATATGCTTCCACAAGAACGGGCTTATCTTATAGCCGACGAGTCTGTCGAGTATTCTTCGCGTCTGCTGGCTGTTGACAAGGTTCATATCGATATCGCGGGGGTGCTTTATCGCTTCCTTAACGGTGTTTTTCGTGATTTCGTTAAAGGTGATTCGCTTGGTTTTCGCGGGGTCGAGTGCAAGCACGCTCGCAAGGTGCCAGCTTATCGCCTCTCCCTCGCGGTCGGGGTCGGCTGCAAGAAATACTCTGTCCGCCGCCTTCGCCTCCCTGCGAAGCTCGTTTATCAGCTCGCCCTTGCCGCGAATATTTATATATTGCGGCTCGAAATCGTTTTCGATATCAATGCCGAGCTTGCTTTTGGGCAGGTCGCGCACGTGTCCCTTCGAGGACTTAACCTTATAGCCTTTACCCAAAAAGCTTTTGATTGTATTCGCCTTGTGAGGCGACTCTACGATTACAAGTGTGTTCATTAAAAAGTTCCTTCCGTTATTATGCCTGCTTGAACTTGGCTGCCGCAAATCTTCCGCCGGGGGTCGCGATCACAAGTCCGTCTATCTCCATAAAGGTCAGCTCGGCGAGCACTTCGTTTATCGTCAAGCCTGTTTTCATCATTATTTCCTCGGGTCTTACCGCCACTCGCGGAGAGCTTACGACCTCGAGTATTTTTTCGGCGATTATCGGGTCGGAGAGCCGTTCATCCTTCTTCTCGCACGGTTTTTCCGTCTTTTCCCGATTTTCTTTCTTTTCCCGATTTTCCGTCGCCTCACTCGGAGCCTTATCCGTCTTTACCGAGGTATCTGCATTGCCGTAGGATTTAAGCTCCTCGGTTTCCCGCAGCGAAGCTTCTTTGAATGCGTGGGGATAGCATACCCTCAGCGGTGAAAGCACCTCCGACGGTCCTGTTATCGCTATCGCGCCCTTTTTGATAAGCTCGTTCGAGCCCTCGCATTCATCGCACACGGGACCGGGCACGGCGTAAAGCGTTCTGTCCTGATCGAGCGCGTGCTTCGCAGTGATAAGCGCACCGCTCTTTTCGCCCGCCTCGGTAACGATAACGGCGTCGCTCAAGCCGCTTATAATTCGGTTCCTGCTCGGAAAATCGGCGCGGGTGCGCGGAGCCCCCGGATAGAGCTCGCTTATAACCAGACCACGCTCGTACAGCGTTTCGAACGCTTTGAGATTTTCCTTCGGGTAAACCTCGCCGATAGGTGTGCCGAGCACCGCGACGGTAAAGCCGCGCGCCCTTACCGCACCTCTGTGTGCGCAGACGTCAACGCCCTTCGCAAGACCGCTTACGATGCAAACGCCCTCTCTCGCCATAGCGCAAGCCAGATCCTCGGTTATCCTTCTGCCCTTTTCGGTCGCCCCTCGCGAGCCGACCATTGCAACGCAGGGCAGGCGGTCGAAGTCCTTCATTTCGCCTATCGAATAGAGCACCGCGGGCGGCGCGCTTATGGCACGCAATTTTTTGGGATAAAGGTCGGAATAATAGCCGGTTATCCTTACGCCCAGACTTTCACAGCGCTTATATATCTCGAACGCGTCGGTTACGTCCTTCGTTTCGAGCCTTTTTATATATTTTTCGCGTTTTGCGCCGAGGAAGGAGAAATCCTCGCAATTATAGACCTCTTCGATGCTTTCGAAGCGGTTGAGTATTTCGCGGACGAGACGGCTGTACGGCCCTATCGCCCTTTGAAACCAGATATAGCAGATTTCGGTACTCATAGCTTACCTCTCCTTGCCTCCCAAAGAAGCATTGATGCGGCGGATGCGGCGTTAAGGCTTTCGGTCTTATCCGACATCGGTATAAAGCACTTCAGCGCGCACGCCGAGATAAATTCGGGCTTTAAGCCCTGCCCCTCGTTGCCGACGGCAAAGCAATCTCTTTCCCCGATTTCGACTTCGCCGAGCCTCACTGCGCTTTCATCGAGCGCCGAAGCGATGACTCTTATCCCGCCCTCTGCGAGCGCAGACAGCGTTTTTAAGGGATCGGGGCAGACGAAGATATCCGCAGTGAAGAGCGCACCCATCGTTGCGCGGACGGTTTTCGGCGAATAGATATCGGCACAGCTTCCGCAAAGCAGAACCGCACAGTCGAGCGCGGCGGCTGTTCTTATCACAGTGCCGACGTTGCCCGCATCCTGCAGGTCGCAAAGCAGCACCGAATTGCCCTTGATTTTTTTGCAAAGCCCGTAATAATCGGCTTCGCTTGCGCAGATACACACGTTTTCGGTATAGCCCGCAACGGTAAATATACCCTGCGGTGCCTTTTCGTCGGTCAGCTTATTATAGACCGATTCGGTAACGGTATATATATCACAGTTCGCACTCTTTAAAAGCGAAGCGTAACGCTTTTCGGCATCCTCCCGCACGAAGATGCGGTAAGGGGTGTTCCCCGCGCGGAGATACTCCTCGAGAAGATGCACGCCCTCGAAAAAGAAAAGACGTTTTTCTTCCCTTTCGCGCTTATCCTTGAGCGCTGCCGTATTCTTTATCGTCGGGTTGCTTCTCGATTCTATTCTCATATCCGCACACAAATCTCTTTACTATATAATATATAATAATAGTACGGATCACCCCACTTGTCAATAGCTTTTTTATAAAAAATAAAACGGTCTGCCGATACGCCGTGCAAACCGTTTTTATCAAAGCTATATATTTCTCTGTGCAACGAGAATTCTGTCTATTTTGCCGTAATCGCGCAGGACCGCAACGCTGTATCCGTGCGCCTTCAATATGCTCGAAACGTCCTCGCACTGACCGATTCCGATTTCGTAGATAAGTATACCGTCGCGCTTCAGTATATGAGGCACGAGCGCGGTTACGGTTCTGTAATACCGCAAGCCGTCCTCGCCGCCGTCAAGCGCGGTATCGGGCTCAAAGCCGACCTGCGCCGAGAGCGTCTGTATATCGTCAGTCGGGATATAGGGAGGGTTGCAGATAACGAGATCGAGGGGGCGTTCAAGCGTTCCCGCAAGCTCGATATAATCGTCCTCGTCGAGCGCGTCGAAGCGGCGCACCGAAACGTTTTTGCAATCGGCAAGGTTCTTTTCGGTATAGGGCAGTGCCTTGCGCGAAAGCTCGAGCGCGTATCCGCTTACACTCGGCTTTTCGCTCGCGATTGCCTTTGCGATACAGCCGCTTCCGCTGCATATATCGGCGAAAAGTCCGCCCTCCTTCAAAAGCTTTATCGCCGCGGTAACGCCGATTTCGGTATCGCTACGCGGAATGAAAACACCGTCGCCGACCGAAATTTCATAGCCGTAAAAATTGCATTTTCCGAGCACGTACTGCAGAGGCTTTCCGAGCGTCAGCTCAAACACCGCACCGCTTATAAAGCCGTCTATCTCACGCGGGGTCTCGTCGTCGAGATGCGCAAGAAGATAGCCTCGCTCACACTTCATCGCCTCGCAAAGCAGCATATCGGCAACAACGTCGCCCTCGGGTGTGATTTCGAGAAGCATTTCGCGAAGCTTTGCTCTGTATTGTTTAAGAATCAATCCTTTATTCCTCGCTTTCGCCGTTTTCAACGCCTGCATTTTCGGCGTTTTCGCCTGCATTTTCGGCAATTTCGGCAGATTCGGCGTTTTCACCCTCGGAAGCAGCATCCGAAGGCTCCGCCTCCTTCATTTTTTCAAGACATTCCTCGTAAAATCCGGGGAAATCGTCGGGAAGCGCGCATTTGAGCGCGGTGATGCCGATCTCGATAATATCGTCGCTCGGCTCGCGGGTGGTGAGGTTCTGCATCCAGAGCCCAGGCTTTGCAAGCACGCGGATAACGGCGTTATCGTGTCTGCCTGCATAGCGAATAAATTCATAGCCGATGCCGACGGTAAGCGGCAGAAGCGCGATCTTGAAAAGGCTTCTCAGCCATACCGTTTCGACAGCCCAAAGGAACACGATGCCGACGGCTATCGAAAGGATTATCATCGAGAACATAAAGCTCGTGCCGCATCTGGGGTGGAAGCGCGAATGCTTCTTGACGTTTTCGACGGTAAGCTCCTCGCCCGCCTCGTAGCAGAATATGCTCTTATGCTCTGCACCGTGGTACATATAAACGCGCTTCATATCGGGAATGAGCGCGGTAAGCCAGATGTAGAGGATAAAGATCACGACCTTAAGAGCGCCCTCTACGATATTGCGCCAGATATTCTCCGCCGCGCCCTCAAGCGTGAGCAGGTTATCGAAAATAAGTCCGCCGATAAAGGTGGGCAGGAAGATGAAAAGCCCTGCGGCAAGCAGGATTCCGAGAAACAGCGAGATAACGGTGATAACCGTCGTAAGCCATTTTCCGCAATGCTCGTCGAGCCATTTGTCGAGCTTGCTCTGCTCCTCCTCGGCGATATCGAGCCCGAGCATATCGGTGCCCTCGGTTATCGTCGAGAACGAGAGCTTCATCGATTCGATAAAGTTCACGACGCCGCGGATAAGCGGCCATTTAAGAATTTTGCACTTATCGGCTACCGAGGAATTGCCCTTCCTCACGACCGATATTTTTTTGTTATCGAGTCTGCGGACGGCAATCGCGGTATGCTTTTTGCCGCGCATCATAATACCCTCGACTATCGCCTGACCGCCGACTGCACCGCGGCGCTCGGAGAACGGGCATCCGCTTTCTGCGGGTTTATTTTATTTTTACTCATTATATCTCCTCTTGCGGTT
>JAGBWF010000148.1 GCA_017629895.1 Clostridia bacterium | reverse complement strand
CGCATCGCGCCGTATACGTAGGATCTGCCGGAAAGCGGGTCGCGGATAGCACCGCCGACGCAGGTAGCCGCGCCGCCGAAGGGCTCGATTTCGGTCGGGTGGTTATGTGTTTCGTTTTTAAAGAGAAGGAGCCAGGGCTCTGTTACACCGTCTACCTCGATATCGAGCTTAACGGTGCAGGCGTTGATTTCCTCGGATTCATCGAGCTTATCGAGCTTACCGTTCTTTTTGAGATATCTTACCGCAAGAGTCGCGATATCCATAAGACAGATAGGCTTGGTTCTGCCGAGCAATGCGCGGGTTTCGATATATTTATTAAAGGTTTCCTCTAAAAGCTTATCCTCGAAGGTAACGTTATCGATAACCGTAAGGAAGGTGGTATGACGGCAGTGGTCGGACCAATAGGTATCGATCATACGGATTTCGGTGATAGTGGGATCACGCTGTTCTTCTCTGAAATAGGATTGGCAGAAGGTGATATCGTCGATATCCATTGCCAAGCCGTATTCCTTTATAAACGCCGCCAAGCCCTCTCTGTCGAGCTTTATAAAGCCCTCGAGAGTACGGACTGTTGTAGGAATTTCGTAGTCGATAGCGAGAGTTTCGGGCTTAGCAAGCTCTGCTTCACGCGATTCGACGGGGTTGATAACGTATTTCTTGATAGCCGCAATTTCAGCCTCGGTAAGTGCGCCGTAGAGGGCGTATACCCTTGCGGTGCGGATAACGGGGCGTTCACCCTGAGAGATGATCTGAATACACTGAGCGGCGGAGTCTGCACGCTGGTCGAACTGACCGGGGAGATATTCAACCGCGAAAACGGTTGCATCGCCGAGATCATCGGTATTATCGCTGACAATATCGAGCTGAGGCTCGGAAAATACCGTTTTCTTTGCGTATTCAAAAAGCTCTTCGGTTATATTTTCCGCATCGTAGCGGTTGAGCAATCTTACGTTTGTGAGATTTTCGATGCCGAGAAGCGCTCTTGCATCGGAAAGGAGTGCGTTCGCTTCAAACGCGAGCTCCTTTTTCTTTTCGACAAATACTCTGTATACCATTTATTTTACCTCCCACGCCTTTAATGCGCGTGCGCCGATATCGCGGCGGAAATAGGAATTATCGAAGCTTATCGCTTCAACCATTTCATAGGATGCCTTAATAGCTTCGGGAAGAGTTTCTGCGATTGCGGTTGCACCGAGCACTCTGCCTCCCGAGGTTACTAGCTTACCCTCTTTTATCGCACCGCCTGCAACGAATACGTTGTCCGCGAGCTCTTCGGGTATAGTGATTTCGAAGCCCTTTGCGTAGCTTTCGGGATAGCCCTTGGAAGCCATTATTACACAGCAAGCATGCTTGTTGCTGAATTTAACCTCGATTTCGCCCAAGCGCTCATCGGTAACCGCCTGCATAACCGTGAGAAGATCGGTTTCGAGAAGCGGAAGAACGACCTGAGTTTCGGGGTCGCCGAAGCGGCAGTTATATTCTATAACCTTGGGGCCGTCCTTTGTGAGCATAAGACCGAAATAGAGGCAGCCCTTGAAGGTTCTTCCCTCTGCGTTCATTGCCTTGATTGTGGGAAGGAATATTCTCTCCATACATTCGTTTGCAACGGCTTCGGTATAATAAGGGTTGGGAGCAACGGTGCCCATACCGCCGGTATTAAGACCTGTATCGTTATCGCCGATACGCTTATGGTCCATAGAGGAGATCATGGGAACGACGGTTTTGCCGTCGGTGAAGGAAAGCACCGATACCTCGGGGCCCTCGAGAAATTCCTCGACAACAATTCTTTCGCCGCTCTTACCGAACGCTTTATCGCACATCATGGATTTGACGGCATCGATAGCCTCCTCACGCGTGAATGCGATGATAACGCCCTTGCCGAGCGCAAGTCCGTCTGCCTTGATAACGGTGGGAATAGGCGCGGTTTCCATATACGCGAGCGCGGCATCGACGTTATCGAAAACCTCGCAAGCGGCGGTAGGAATACCGTATTTCTTCATAAGCTCCTTGGAAAAGACCTTACTTCCCTCGATTATAGCCGCATTCGCTCTGGGTCCGAAGCACTTGATTCCCTTTTCCTCGAGTGCATCAACACATCCGAGAACAAGAGGATCGTCGGGAGCGACGATTGCGTAATCGATAGAATTTTCAACAGCAAAGGCGACGATTGCATCGATATCCTTTGCGCCGATATTTACGCATTCGGCATCACGCGCTATGCCGCCGTTACCGGGAAGCGCGTATATTTTTTCAACGTTTTTATTCTGCTTTATCTTGGTGATTATAGCGTGCTCTCTGCCGCCGCCACCTACTACGAGTATCTTCATTTTTCCTCCGAATTAATGGTGGAAGAGGCGCATGCCGGTGAACACCATTGCCATATTGTATTTATTGCAGCAATCGATAACAGCGTCGTCGCGGATGCTTCCGCCCGGCTCTGCTATATACTTGACGCCGCTCTTCTTTGCGCGCTCGATATTATCGAAGAACGGGAAGAACGCATCGCTGCCGAGTGCAACGCCGTCGATGGTATCGAGATATGCACGCATTTCTTCTGCAGTGAAGGGAGCGGGCTTTTCGGTGAAGTATCTTTCCCAAACGCCGTCTGCACAAACGTCCTCTTCGTTTTTGTTGATATAGCCGTCGATAACGTTATCGCGGTCTGCTCTGCCGAGATCGGAACGGAAAGGAAGGTTAAGAACCTTTTCGTGCTGGCGGAGGAACCAGGTATCTGCCTTGGTGCCTGCAAGTCTTGTGCAGTGGATTCTCGACTGCTGACCTGCGCCTACGCCGATTGCCTGACCGTCAACAGCATAGCATACCGAATTGGATTGGGTGTATTTGAGCGTGATAAGGGCGATGATAAGATCGCGCTTTGCGCTTTCGGGAAGCTCTTTGTTTTCGGTTACGGCATTATTAAGAAGCGCCGCGTCGATTTTGAAGTTGTTTCTTCCCTGCTCAAAGGTGATGCCGTATACCTGCTTATGCTCGGTTTCCGCAGGAACGTAATTGGGATCGATCTTTACGATATTATAGCTGCCCTTGCGCTTAGTTTTAAGGATTTCGAGTGCCTCGGGCTCATAGCCGGGAGCGATGATACCGTCGGAAACCTCACGTGCGATCATTTTTGCGGTGGTAACGTCGCAAACGTCGGAAAGTGCAACCCAGTCGCCGAAGGAGCACATTCTGTCGGTACCTCTTGCTCTTGCGTAAGCGCAAGCGAGGGGCGATTCGTCCAAGCCCTCGATATCGTCTACAAAGCAAGCCTTTTTGAGCTTATCGGAAAGAGGTACACCGACAGCCGCAGAGGTGGGGCTGACGTGCTTGAAGGAGGTAACGGCGGGAAGACCGAGTGCTTGCTTGAGCTCTTTTACAAGCTGCCAGGAGTTGAATGCATCGAGAAAGTTGATAAAGCCGGGTCTGCCGTTGAGAATTTCGATAGGAAGCTCGCTTCCGTCGTGCATAAAGATCTTCGCGGGCTTCTGATTGGGGTTACAACCGTATTTGAGTTCAAATTCTTTCATTTTTTCTCTCCTCAAGCGTTTTTATTTACGATTCTGGTTTCAGCTTCGCCGGTTGCGATATCGATGTATCTGACAAAGAGAGAAACCTTATTGTCTTCGTTAAGATTTGTCCAGATGAGGTCGGTAAGCGCATCGATATCCATATCGGGAAGCTCGAGCGTTTTGGGTTCGCCCTCAAAGGAAGGAAGCGGGTTGCCGTCTGCATTATAGGTATGTATAAACTTAGCAACGCCTGCTTTGGGGTTGGAGTATGCGTAGGTGAATCTTTCGCAGGAGCTATCGTCGCCCTCTGCGCTTTTGAGAATAGACATCGCATAATTCATTTCGCCGTTTTCGCGATGGATAATACCCGAAATTCTGGGGGTGAAGTTGGGTGCATCGTCCTCGAACTCTCTCGTTCTGAGCGCCTGCTCGAAGGTCATCTGCTTATCCATAAGATCGTAGATGGTATCGGTCTGGTCGCCGTTGGTTACGATGGTCTTGTTGCCGAGAACACGAACGGGATAATAGATTATGAGATGGGGATCTACCATCTTCGATTCATCAAAAGCCTTTGTGCGCATTGCGTCGCCCTCGGCAACGAAAACGCGGTTACGGCTGTTGACGCTTCTGCCCATTATAAAATATGCGGTAATTGCCTTTTTCGCATCGGCGGATTTACCGATAATAATGCCTCTGCCGTGATATTTAAGCGAGTTGAGCTCGTTTGCAATAGTAGATACCTTCATTTTATTCTCCTTTTATGGTTACTCTGTTATTTTCAACCTGAATTCTGCCGTCGCAGAAAAGTCTTACAGCCTCGGGAAGTATTTTCCATTCGGCCTGCTCCATAATTCTTCTCTGGAGCGTTTCGGGATCGTCGCCCTGCATTACCTCTACCGCCTTTTGAAGCACGATGGGGCCTGCATCACATTCGGGGGTTACGATATGAACCGTCGCGCCCGAGACCTTTACACCCTTTTCGAGTGCCGCCTCGTGAACGCGGAGTCCGTAGTAGCCCTTACCGCAGAACGAGGGGATAAGCGCAGGATGAACGTTCAAAATTCTGTTCGGGAAGGCGTTATACACCTGTTCGTCGATAATAGTCAGGAAGCCCGCAAGCACTACAAGGTCGATATCCGCCTGCTTCATCGCATCGGCAAGTGCTTTGGAATAATCGGCAATGCTTTCATATTCCTTTCTTGCGAGAACCTTCGCCTCGATACCGTTGTTTTCGGCTCGTTCAAGTGCGTAAACACCCGCCTTCGATGCGATAACGAGGGTTATCTTACCGTTTCCGAGCTCGCCTCTTTTTTCGGCATCGATAAGCGCCTGAAGGTTCGTGCCGCCGCCCGATACCAAAACCGCTATATTAGTCTGTTTTTTCGGCATAATGACTTCCCTTTCATATAAACAACAATAGCATAGGCGGTATTTCTCCGCCTATGTCATTGTTTTTGGTTATTAGCAAATAGTTATCTTGTTTTCGGATTCAACGATTTCGCCGATTACGTATGCGTCGATGCCGTTATCCTTAAGAATACCGATAGCCTTTTCGACTTCGTTTGCAGGTACGACAACGCTCATACCGACACCCATATTGAAGGTGTTGAATATATCGCGCTCGCTGATATTGCCGGTCTTAGCGATAAGATCGAAGATAGGAAGCACCTTAACTGCGCTTCTTTCGATCTTTGCTCCCAAGCCGTCGGGAATGCTTCTCGGAATGTTTTCATAGAAGCCGCCGCCGGTGATATGCGAGATACCCTTTACGTCGCACTTTTCGATAAGCGCGAGCACGGGCTTAACGTATATCTTGGTAGGAACGAGAAGAGTTTCGGCGATAGTCTTTCCGCCGAGGTCTGCGTTGGGCTTATAAAGCTCGGGGTTATTGTTATCGATATCGAAGACCTTTCTGCAAAGCGAGAAGCCGTTCGAATGGATACCCGTAGAGGGCAATGCGATCACAACGTCGCCTGCCGCCATACGCTTGTTATCGATAATCTTCTTTTTATCTACTACGCCAACGGTGAAGCCCGCAAGGTCGTATTCATCATGGGGCATCATACCGGGATGCTCTGCGGTTTCACCGCCTATAAGTGCTGCGCCCGACTGAACACAGCCCTCTGCAACGCCTGCAACGAGCTCTGCGATTTTTTCGGGATAGTTCTTTCCGCATGCTATATAATCGAGGAAGAACAGGGGCTTTGCGCCGACGCAAACTACGTCGTTAACGCACATAGCAACGCAGTCGATACCGATGGTATCGTGCTTATCCATAAGGATAGCGAGCTTGAGCTTGGTGCCGACACCGTCTGTACCCGAAACGAGAACAGGCTCTTCCATACCTGCGATATTAAGTCCGAAGCATCCTCCGAAGCCGCCGACGTCATCAAGACAGCCATCGTTACGGGTACGTGCGATATGCTTCTTCATAAGTTCAACAGCCTTATAACCGGCAGTGATATCAACGCCTGCCGCTGCGTAGCTTTCAGATCTGGATTCGTTATGCATTATATTATTCCTTTCCGCTCCAGCAATAGGTACAGAGCTCAGATTCGTCGATACCGATCGCCTTTATAATTCCTTCGAGTGATTGAAATTCGAGTGAAGCAAAGCCGAGCTTGTCGCAAATTGCTTTTCTGAAATTCTTACCGCGTTCCGTGGAGGAATCGCTGTATTCGTTTATGTGTTCGAAGCCCTCTTTGCCCTCAAGCTCCATTATGATACGTCTGCCGAGAAGCTCCATATCATCGCGGTTACGCGAAAAATCGAGATACTTACAGCCATACATAATAGGCGGGCAAGCAGAGCGCATATGAACCGCTTTTGCGCCGTTTTCATAAAGAAAATCGACAGTTTCCTTGAGCTGCGTGCCGCGGACTATCGAATCGTCCACGAAAAGCAGGCTTTTACCCTCGATCAGATCCTTGACGGGTATCTGCTTCATTTTTGCAACCCTGGAACGTTCTGCCTGACGTGCAGTCATAAAGCTGCGCGGCCAGGTGGGAGTATATTTTATAAACGGACGTGCGAACGGGATACGGCTTCTGTTGGCATAACCGATAGCGTGGGGAGTGCCCGAATCGGGAACGCCGCAGGCATAATCGATATCGTTATAAAGTCCGGTTGCCATATCTGCCTCAGCCATTATTTCGCCGTTACGGTAACGCATCATCTCTACGTTTACGCCCTCGTAATCAGAGGTCGAATATCCGTAATACGACCAAAGGAACGCACAAACGCGCTTTTTGTTAAGCGGCTTTGACAATTGCGTTATTCCCTCGCAGGATATCCTTGCTATTTCTGCCGGACCAAGCTCCATTTCAGCCGTGTAGCCGAGCTTTTCGAACGCAAACGATTCGAAGGAAACGCTGTATCCGTCTTCGGATTTTCCGACGTGTATCGGAGTTCTACCGAACTTATCGCGCGCAACTATCAGCGAGCCGTCGTTACAGAGCATCAAAATAGAAGCAGAGCCCTCGATCGATTCCTGAGCAAAGCGTATACCCTCGACAAGATCCTTTTTCTGATTTATCAAAGCAGCCAAAAGCTCTGTCGTGTTGACCTCGCCGCCCGTCATCGCACCGAAATGCTCGTGTCCCGATTCGAGACACTGCTCGATAAGCTTATCGGCGTTATTTATGGTACCGATAAAGCAAAGAGCGTATATGCCGAGATGCGAACGGATCAGCAACGGCTGAGGATCCGAATCACAAATACAGCCGATTGCGGAGCTACCGTGCATATCCTCGAGAATATGGTCGAACTTTGTTCTGAAGGGGGTGCTTTCTATATTATGAATTACGCGCTGAAGCCCGATTTTTTCATCAAATGCGGCAATACCTGCGCGGCGTGTGCCTAAATGCGAATGATAATCGGTACCGAAGAAAACGTCGGCAAGAGCATCGCGCTTTGAAACTATGCCAAAAAATCCGCCCATTGAATAAACCTTGCTTTCTTAGTTTTTATGCGTTTTATGCGAAGAAGAGCTCCGAAAGAGTCATAGGATCGATATATTCGCCGTTCTTGTAAACACGCATATTACCGGATGCGATTTCGTCGATAAGCATTACCTTACCGTCTGCATCGTAGCCGAATTCAAACTTGATATCATAGAGAACGAGGCCCTTTTCCTTGAGGTCGTCTGCTACGATCTGAGTGATCTTCTGAGTCATAGCCTTAACGTCGTCATACTGCTCTGCAGTCATAACGCCGAGGTCTACAAGACCGTCCTTGGTTACGAGGGGGTCGCCCTTTTCGTCGTTCTTGAAGGTGGTTTCTACGTATGCGGGGAGATCCTGACCGAGCTCGCAGTAATCGCTGTAACGGCGGTAGAAGGAGCCTACTGCTTTATGACGGCAGATAACCTCGAGACCCTTGCCGAATACCTTTGCGGGAAGAACCTCCATCGTGGTGTTTGCGAGGTCTGCGCCGACGTAGTGAGTCTTGATGCCTGCAGCGTTTACCTTTTCGAAGAAATAAATGGACATACGAAGGTTAACGTCGCCAACGCCGTCGATAGTAAGGCCTACCGAGTTTTCGCCGGGATCGAACACGCCGTCCTTGCCGGTGCAGTCATCCTTGAATTTGAGAAGATAGTTGCCATTGTCGAGTGCGAATACGTCTTTGGTTTTTCCGGTGTAAACAAGTTTCATTTTTATATCTCCTGTAAATTGAATTTTATTTAAGCTTATTGATTATATCTGCGTCCTTTGCGAGCACCGCCTCTGCATCGCTTGCGCGCTTTGCATCGAGTCTTGCGGCGAGCTCTTTATCCTCGACGGCAAGTATCTGTGCGGCGAGAAGCGCGGCGTTTGCCCCGCCGTTTACCGCTACTGTTGCAACGGGGATACCGGTCGGCATCTGAACGGTTGCCAAAAGTGCATCCATACCGTCGAACACGGGACCCTTGCAGGGAATACCGATAACGGGGAGAGTGGTGTTTGCGGCAACTGCGCCCGCAAGATGAGCCGCCATACCTGCAGCCGCGATGATGACGCCGAAGCCGTTAGCGCGTGCGTTTACCGAAAAATCACGAGCCTGCTCGGGAGTGCGGTGTGCCGAATAAACGTGCACCTCGAAGGGAATGCCGAGTGCATCGAGCATATCGGTTGCTTTTTTGATTATGGGCAGATCGCTGTCGCTACCCATCACTATTCCAACTTTTTTCATTTTTATCTCCTGTTCAAAACTAAAAGGGCGCACTTACTCAAGGAGCAAATGCGCCCAGACGGTCGGCAATCGCGTGGTTTGAAAATTTCTTTCAAAACGGCACGGTTTTCACTGGAAAGTTCTTTGTTTCCTTGTGGTGCTCCACAATATTCCGTCAGTCGCAAAGAACCGATTAAATTACGTTACCGATTATATCATATCGACGTTTTTGTGTCAAGGCACATCGGCAGAAATTTATATGATTTTTGATATTTTACGCCAAGTTTTTTATTACTTTACAGCCGCTTCGCAATATGCACAGCGAAGACCGTCATCGGTTTTCACAGCCTTATGCTCGAGACCGCGCTCATTATTCGAAACGCAACGGGGGTTAGCGCAGGGAGCAGAAGGCTCGCCTACCGATTTCTTGGCGTTGGGATCTGCTTCCGCCTCGTTCAAAAGCTTGAGAATGAGCGCCTTACGCATATTCTTTCCGTTGAACACCTGCTCGAAATAGCAGGCTCTCGGGTCGGAATCGACGTCTACGCTTATCTCCTCTACTCTGGGGAGCGGATGGAGGATAGCCATATCGGGCTTTGCGTTTTTAAGCTTTTCGGCATCGAGTATATAAAGCGATTTAAGGCGTTCGTATTCATCCTTATCGTCAAAGCGTTCGCCCTGCACGCGAGTCATATAGAGGATATCAAGCTCGGGAAGTGCTTGTTCGAGATCGCGGGTTTCGACGCAGGGGATATTATGCTTTTCGATAACCTCGTTCTTGATGTAATCGGGAAGAACGAGCTCCTCGGGAGAGATGAGCACGAGCTTGATGCCGGTATAGCGCGAAAGCGCGTGGATAAGCGAATGAACCGGTCTGCCGTATTTCAAATCGCCGCAAAATCCGACGGTAAGATTGTCAAAGCCGCCTTTTTTGCGGTATATCGTCAAAAGGTCGGCAAGAGTCTGTGTCGGGTGAGCGTGTCCGCCGTCGCCCGCATTGATAACGGGAACGCTCGCATTGAGCGAGGCAACCATAGGCGCGCCCTCGAGAAAATGGCGCATTGCGATGATATCTGCATAGCAGCTTACAACGCGTGCGGTGTCTGCAACCGTTTCGCCCTTCGATGCAGAGGTGTTCTTCGCATCGGAAAAACCGATAACACTGCCGCCAAGCTCGAGCATTGCCGATTCAAAGCTGAGTCTTGTACGGGTAGAGGGCTCGAAAAACAGGGTTGCGAGCTTTTTGCCGGTGCAAAGACCGAAATACTTCTTCGGGTTTTCGATCATATCGCAGGCGGTTTTTATAAGCTCGTTGATCTCTTCGACAGAGAGATCGAGGATATCTATTAAGCTTCTCATTGCTTTGCTCCGTTGATTGCGAGATAGTTCTTGATTCTTTCGACGTTTTCTTTATTTGCTTCGTCTTCCTCGAGGTATTCGATGATATCGTAAACGTCGACGACCGAATATACGGGGAAGCCGAATTCCTCGCCAACCTCTGCCATTGCGGATTTTTCGGTCTTGCCCTTTTCCTTGCGGTCAACCATTACGAAGGTAGCGGCAACCTTTGCTCCCTCGATGCCCGAGAGGATAGCCATGCTTTCGCGGATAGCGGTGCCTGCGGTGATAACGTCCTCGACGATAACGATTTCCTCGTTCGCCTTGGGCACGTAACCGACGAAAACGCCGCCCTCGCCGTGATCCTTTATTTCTTTACGGTTGAAGAAGAAGGGCACGTCGAGACCGTTTTTTGCAAGAGCGACAGCGGCGGAAACCGCGATAGAAATGCCCTTGTATGCAGGTCCGTAAAGAACGGTTCTCTTGTTGCCTATCTTTTCGAAATATGCCTTTGCATAGAACTCGCCGAGCTTTTGGATCTGCTCGCCGGTTTTTATTTCACCCGCATTGATAAAATAGGGTATCTTTCTGCCGCTCTTTGCGGTGAAATCACCGAATTTAAGAACGCCCGCGGATTGCAGGAACTGTATAAACTCTCTTTTGTAGCCTTCCATTTTAACCTCCGGTTATATCTGTTTTATTATAAACTTATCATCCTCGGTAAGACCGAGCATATCTATTGCGCGCTCGAATATCCGCTTTGCTTCCTTTAAGCCCTTCGGATGATGCGCGTCGCTTCCCATATAGAACTTACAGCCGCATTTCTTTGCGATTTTAAACATTCGAAGCACCGTTTCCGCCTCTTCGCAGGAAAAGCTCATATCGGATGAATTCAGCTCGATACCGACACCGAGATGGGCGCATTTCCCGAAAAGACTGTAAAGCTTTTCCTCGGGCAACAGCTCGAGCACCTTTAAATAGTCCTCGCGCGCGGGTGCGATCAGCGGGCAGGCAAGATGCGCAAGCCCGATTTTTCCGAACGGGAGCTTCATACCGAGCAAGCCCTCGAGTCTTTCGACCCAGACCCTTGCCCTTCCCTCGACGCTCGACGCATCCTCTTCGGTTATCGTGAAGCCCTTCATGTGAAGATGCGTTGTCGGGATAACGATAAAATCGAAATCGTCGAAGCGTTCCTTCGGTATTCTGAGTTTCATATCCTTATCGACGTCGGTTTCACAGCCGAAAAGAAATCTTATTCCCTCCGCCTGCGGCAGAGGCTTTGATTGCGATTGACGCTCGTAATTCTGCACCGAATAAAATCCCGATGCACCCGATACCGCGCTGTCCCAATAATGATCGGTAAGCGCAACGGTTTTTAAGCCGTTATCCTTTGCGTATTGCAAAATCGCTTCGGGAGTTTGCTCGGGGTCCTT
>JAGBWF010000147.1 GCA_017629895.1 Clostridia bacterium | reverse complement strand
TTCCTTCGGCGTTGCGGCAAGCACGACCGATATTTCGGTTTCCGCCGTCAGCGCGTTGATCGGACTTCTGTTTATAATTTTCGGTGATAAAACCATCGTTTCGGCACTCGGAGGCGGCAGAATAATCGGCTCGCTCCTTTCGCGGTGCCTCGGTGTAAACGCTTCTTCGCTCGACCAGCATAAAAACGCCCGACCGAAGACCGAATTTGCACTTTCGTTTCTGCTCGGCTCTATCTGCGGAATAGCAACCGTTTTTCTTTCACCCTCGCAGGTGCTTCTCGTTATCCTCTCGCTGCTAATCACGGCAGGAATAATGAGCGTTCCTGAATTCGGGCTTTTGCTCGCGGCGTTCACGTTCAGCTTCGTGTCGGTAAAAATGCTGTCCGTTATAGCCGTGTTAACCCTCGTTTCGTTTTTGTTTAAATGCATCAGATTAAAGCGCAACCTCAGCTTCGGCACGGCGGACGCTCTGATGCTGCTTGCCGGAGTCCTGATGCTTGCCGTATTTGCGGCAAAGGACGGAATATCGCAGGGAGAGGGCTATATACTCTGCTTCACCACGCTTTATTTCGCGGCAAAAAATCTTTTGGTTTCGGAAACACTCGTCGTACAGTCCTTCAACACGCTTTGTGTCGGACTTAATCTTGGTATGGCGTTATATATACTCGGCGATTTTGAAGACTTTATTACCCATACGCAGTTCAAAAACGCCGCCCGTATCCTTTCGGCAAACACGCTTTCTCCCGAAATGCTCGCGCTGTCCCTCGTCAGCCTGCTTCCGTTTGCATTGGTTTCCTTTTCGAACGTTGATAAAAGGAGATCGAAAAAGGGCTTTATCCTTCTTTCTGCCGTATGTCTTGTAATAACCGACAGCTCGCTGTTCTATATGCTCGTGCTCGTTTCGCTGTTCGTTTATATCGCGTTCGCGTATAAAGCACCTGCGGGCGCTCTTCTCGGCGCGGCGGCGATAATCCCGACGGTTGCGCTCTATACTCACGAGCACGCTCTTTCAAGCGCGGTATCGATGGGGGCAAGGCTTGCCTACGACAGCTCGCTTGCTCACGAAACGGCGGCAAGCACAAGCTTCTGGAGCACCGCCTCGGAAATAGGCGGCGGAATAACCGTCGTGCTCGTCGTGATCTCGCTTTTGCTTATCCTTCAAAGGCTTTTCGGCACGGGAATAGGCGAAATCGGCACAAGGAACACGCGTTACGTCGGAACGGTTGCGGCATCCGTAATTTCGTTCTGCTGCTGCTCGTTTATATTGAATTCGTTCTCCGATCTCCGCGTGTACGCAATGCTTTGCTTCGTTTTGGGGCTCTGCGGAGGTCTGTATAAAACCATATCGGTAATCAAATGCTCCGAGGAGGTATGACCGTGCAAAAGAAAAGATTTAATATTTTGGACCTTGCCGTTTGCCTTGCCGTGATATGCTCGGTCTGCCTTATATTCTTCCATGAAAGTATATCGGAAATATTCGAGGATCCGCAGATGGAGACCATCGAAATCGCCGTTGATATAAGCGATTCCGACGCGATAAATCAGCTTTCGGGTATAAATGCGACCGAGGTTGTCTTTATGTCCGACGAAATAACCGAAAAGACCGTGAATATGACGGTGGTCGAAATGACGGTTATCGAAAAGCCGAACGCCTCTCCCGAAAGGGCGCGAATGGTTCTGAGCTTTACGGGCTACAAGCGCTTCGGAAAAATCTATACCGAGCAGGGCGAGCGTATATACGGCGACTCGCAATGCGTTATCGTTGCAGGCGAGGTACGCGCCGAGGGCACCGTTGCGGTACTGCAGATAGGCTGATTTGTTGCGAATAGATATTATCGACAAAAAAAACAGTCGGCAATTTCCGTATTTCGTTTAAACAACCATTAAATTTCTATTGATTTAGCGTTGACTGTTTGGTATAATAGCATTAATCTGTGGGGGTATTTATATGACTACTAAGAATATCGAAATTCAGAATACGGTCGGTCTTCACGCCAGACCCGCAACATATTTCATACAAAAGGCAAATTCCTACCGTAGCTCTATCTGGGTTGAAAACAGCGACCGCAGAGCAAACGCAAAGAGCCTTCTCGGCGTGCTTTCGCTCGGAATTTCGAAGGGTGATATAATTACCATACTTGCCGACGGCGTGGATGAAACCGAGGCTGTTGACGGTCTCGTTACGCTCATTCTCGGCGGCTTTAACGAATAATTGAACATTGATAAATCGCCTTGAGCTTAATCTCAGGGCATTTTTTGTAGGTATAAGAAATGACACGCGAGGAGCTTTTCGAAAAAGCAAAACTGCTTCCTGCCACCCCCGGCGTATATATAATGCGCAACAAATCGGGCAGGATAATATACGTAGGCAAGTCAAAAGCGCTCAAAAACCGCGTTTCGAGCTATTTTGCGCCCTCCTCCGACCACCGCGGAAAAACGAAGCGTATGGTCGAATCGGTAAACGATTTCGAGGTCTATTTCACCCTCACCGAGCTTGAAGCGCTTATTCAGGAAAATCAGTTCATAAAGCAATTTCAGCCGCGCTATAATATAAAGCTCAAGGACGGCGGCGGTTATCCCTATATAAAGCTTACCAATGCGGAATATCCCGAATTCCGTATCGTTTATAAGCGTACCGCGGGCAACGATAAATATTTCGGGCCCTATTCCTCGCACAACGTCGCGAAAAATATATTGGAAACGGTAAAAAAGGCGTTTGCGCTCCCCGATTGCAGCAAGGAATTTCCGAAGGATATCGGGAAGGGAAGACCCTGCCTCAATTATCATATCGGGCGGTGCTGTGCCCCTTGTGTGAAGGGAAATATCAGCGCGAGCGATTATAAAGCGCTCGTTTTGCGTGCGGTTTCGCTATTGAAGGGCGACGGAAGAAATCTTATCTCTCAGCTTGAGCACGATATGGAGGTCGCGAGCGAGGGCTTGAATTTCGAGCTTGCCGCGAAGCTTCGCGATTGTATTTACGCGGTCAAGAAGCTCAACGAAAGACAGCAGATAGTTTGCTCCCCCAGCGTCGAGGCGGATATTATCGGTATATATGCCGACGATTTGGGAAGCGCGCTTTCGCTTCTTTTCGTCCGTAACGGCGCGATAATCGACAGAGAAAACTTTTTCTTCGGCGCGGACGAGATTATAAACAGCCAGAACCTCGTATCGTTTTTCCAGCGGTACTATGAATTAAGAGGCTATATCCCCAAGAAAATATATATAGATTTTCGTCTTGACGAGGCGGATAACGAGCTTTTCACCGATTGGCTTTGTGATAAGGCGGGCTTTAAGGTGAGCGTTATATTCGCCGAAAGGGGCGATATGCGCGCACTTACCGTCCGTGCGAGCGAAAATGCAAAGCAGTTGATTTTGCATAAGCGCAAAAGCGAGGACAGGAAAAAGGATTTCCTCGTTTCGCTCGCTTCGCTTCTCGGTCTTGCCGTATTGCCCGACAGGATAGAGGCATACGACGTTTCGCATTCGGCGGGCGAGCATACGAGCTGCGGAATGATAGTGCTCGAGCACGGAAGCTTTGCAAAGCGGAAATACCGCGGCTTTAATATAAAAACCGTAGACGACGGCAACGACCCCGCGGCGCTCGAGGAGTGTATGCGCAGAAGATTTTCGCACGATAACGACGAGTCCGGCTGGGAATATCCCGATCTTATGCTTATCGACGGCGGCGAAATACAGGTAAAAAGAGTAAAATCGGTATTGTCGGAAATGGGGATAGATATCGCCGTTTTCGGTATGATAAAGGATGAGCACCATAAAACGCGCACGCTGACCGACGGCGAAAACGAGGTTTCGCTTATATCGCGTCAGGATGCGTTCGTGTTTATCTATAAAATTCAGGAAGAGGTACACCGCTATTCGCTTTCGCTTATGGACGCCAAGCGACGCAACGCAGTGAAAAAGAGCTCGCTTACCGAAATTAAGGGCATAGGCGCAAAAAAGGCGAACGAGCTGATGCTTCATTTCGGCACGCTTGCCGCGCTGAAGAACGCAACCCGTGAGGAGCTTTTGCAGGTAAAGGGAATTACCGAATCGGTTGCCGACGCAGTGATAGAATACTTCGGAAAGGAAGAACAGACGCAATGATGAGAATAATTACAGGTACCGCAAGAGGTACCAAATTAAAAACTCTCGAGGGCAAGGATACCCGTCCCACCACCGAAATGTGCAAGGAGGGCGTGTTCTCGGCGATACAGTTCGAGCTTCACGACAGAAGCGTGCTCGACCTTTTCGGCGGCAGCGGACAGATGGCGCTCGAGGCGCTTTCCCGCGGGGCAGAAAAGGCGGTTATCGTCGATTCCTCTCGCGCGGCGTGCGAAATAATAAAGGAAAACGCGCAAAAAACCAAGCTTATGAAGCAGTGCCGTGTTATTACTGCCGATTGGAAGGAATATATAAGAGGCGCTTCGGGCAGAGAAAAGTTCGACCTCGTGTTTCTCGATCCTCCCTATCAGGAGGGTATTCTCGATGAGATTTTGCATAGACTTCAGTATTCCGAGCTTCTTGCAGAGGGCGCGATAATCGTTTGCGAATCGGATA
Organism: Clostridia bacterium; assembly: GCA_017629895.1. Taxonomy (GTDB): domain Bacteria; phylum Bacillota; class Clostridia; order Oscillospirales; family CAG-382; genus Coliplasma. Next base: position 3,656 of record JAGBWF010000147.1, on the reverse strand, counting down.
AGGACGGAATACCTTCCGAAATCGAAGGCTTTGCAAGCAAGCAGTACCGTTACGGAAAAACACACGTTACGATGTTCCGTGTGCCCGCAGGGGAGGAAGAATAATGAGAACCGCAATCGTTTCGGGTACCTTCGACCCGATCACCGTCGGTCATCTCGATATAATTTTGCGCGCATCGAAGCTTTTCTGCCGCGTTGTCGTCGCAGTTTCGAAGAACAGCGAAAAGAAGGGATTCCTTCCCGATGAGGTCCGTCTGAAATCGGTCGCCGCGGCGATAAGCGGTATCGAAAACGCAGAAGCGGTGCTTTGCGAAGGACTTCTTGCCGAGTTCTGCAAAAATTACGAAAACCCCGTTATCGTGCGCGGTGCACGCTCGGGAAGCGAATTCGATTACGAGCGCAGTCTTTATATTATAAATAAGGATTTCGGCGTGCCCGAAACGGTAATCCTTCCCGCAGAAAGCGGAATGGACCACATAAGCTCGACCTACGTGCGTGAGCTTTTGAAATACGGTAAGCCCGTCGAAGAGGTTATTCCGTGCGGTGCGAGGGAAATTGTCGAGGAATTTATAAAGCTATGAAAAATATAAAAATCATAAATACCGATATTCGATTTGTGCGTGAGCCTCTGCTTGCGCCGTTCGGATTTAAGGGCAAATATTTAACAGAGCTTTGGCAAACGGTGGTCAGAATAGAAAGCGAAAATTTTGTCGCAACCGCCCCCTGCACGATTTCGGTGCTGTGGTCGGATGCAAACGTTTTTGCCGAGCACGCTCCCGAGGAATCGAGCGCGCTTATGCGCGACGTTACGGCAAGAGCGCTCGAAATGATTAAGGGCGAAAGCTTTGTTGCTCCCAACGCGCTTATTAACGGCATTTTTCCCGAATTGAAGAAATATGCCGATAGGATATGCAACAGAAGCGTTGCCGAAACCTTCGTGCTCAATTCGCTTGTCGGTGTCGATTATGCGTTGTGGTCGCTTTACGCGAAGGAAAACGGGATAACCGATTTCGACGGAATTATACCCGATTTCGCTTCGGACGCGCTTTCGCACCGCCACGAAAGGCTTGCACATATCCCGCTTGTGAGCTACGCTGTTGACGGCGAAGGCTTGAAAAGCCTGCTCGATTCGGGCACGGGACTTTTAAAGATAAAAATCGGAAAAGCCTGCGGCGAGAATTTAACGCGTGAAGAGGATATGCGTTCGATGCTCGAATGGGATAAGGCAAGGCTTTCCGAAATACATAATATCGCAAAGAATTATCAAACACCGCTTTCAAAAAGCTCGCATATACGCTATTATCTCGATGCCAACGGCAGATACGATAATCTCGACAGGCTAAATGCCCTGCTCGACCACGCGGATAAGATCGGCGCACTCGAAAGGATCGAGCTTATCGAGGAGCCGTTTGCCCCCGAAAACGAAATATTCGTCGGCGACCTGCCGATAACCGTAAACGCCGATGAATCGGCGCATTCGCTTGCCGACGTCAATAAGCGTCTTGCGATGGGCTATAAGGCGGTTGCATTAAAGCCGATCGCTAAAACGATGTCGGTTTCCTTCGAAATGGCTACGGCGGTCTATAACGCGGGCGCAACCTGCCTTTGCGCAGATTTAACGGTCGTGCCCCTGCTTGCCGAATGGAACAAGCAGTTTGCGGCGCGTATCGGCGCGCTTGGCGGTATGAGCTGCGGCTGTATCGAGATAAACGGCAACCAGAACTATAAAAATTGGGAAATACTTTGCACGACCTTGCCGAAGGGAATCGAATATAAGCCCGAAAGCAGAGGCTGCTTCGAAATCGACGAAGAGTTTTACAAAAACGGCGCAAGGCTGTTTGATGAAAACGGATATATTAATTTGTTTAAATAAAGAAAGGCAACCCTTATGAAAATCGCACTTCTTCTCAATCCCGGCACAAGAAATATGGTATTTAACGAAAAATGCCTTAAAAGACTCGAAAACAGCGGCGAAGTCGTTATAAACGAAGGCGGCACCGATTTCGAATCTGTTGCAAAGGTTATCGAAGGCGCAGACGTTGTCGTTACCTCTTGGGGCAACAATCCTATCGACGAAAAGCATCTCGAACTCTGCCCGAACCTTAAGCTTCTTATCCACGCGGCAGGCTCTGTAAAGCCGGTTGTTTCGGACGAGCTCTGGAAGAAGGGCGTGCGCGTTACCGCAAGTGCGAACGTGCTCAGTATGGGTGTTTCCGAAACCGCTCTCGGCTTTACCATTGCGGCTTCGAAGAACTTCTTTGCGCATAACGAAAATATACATAACGGCGGCTGGGCGGAAGGCAAGGAAAATATCCGCGAGCTTTACGACCTTACGATCGGTGTTATCGGCGGCGGCTGGGCAGGCAGACATTATATCGAGCTTATGCAGGCGTTCGACGTTGATATCCTTCTTTACGATCCCTTTATGAGCGAGGAACGCGTTGCCGCTATCGGCGCTCGCAAGGCAGATCTGGAAACCGTGCTCAAGGAAAGCGATATTATTTCGATTCACGCGCCCCAGATCCCCGAAACCTACCATATGTTCAATGCGGACACCCTGAAGCTTATGAAGAAGGACGCCGTTCTTATCAATACCGCACGCGGTACGATTATCGACGAGCAGGCACTCTTCGAGCACATGTCTGCGGGCAACCTTAAATATGCCTGCCTCGACGTAACCGACCCCGAGCCCCCCGCGGCAGACAATCCCCTCCGCACGCTCAAAAACTGCATTATGACTCCTCACCTTGCAGGTCTTGCAAACAACGGTCTTAAAAAGATCGGTCAGCACGTTTGCGAGGAGCTCGAGCTCTTTATCGCAGAGGGCAGACTCGAAACCGAGGTTACCGAGGAAATGCTCGCCCGTATGGCATAGTTGACATCGCTTGATTTTAGTGATATAATACAGTAAATTATTAAACGGAGGCAATATTATGAAAAAGACACTTGCAATCATTTTCGCATTAGTCCTTTCTGTTTCCTTTGCGTTCACCGCTTTCGCGGCTGAATATACCATCGGTGCGGACGGTAACGCCGTATACGATACCGCTGTCGGCTACGTTTTCGATATCGAGGACGTCAACGGTCAGATCTCGGGCGAGGACGCTACCATTCTTACCTCTGCAGACGGACTCGCAAACTGCGGCGTTTGGGCTATCTGGTTCGTTGCCGAAAAGGTAGAGGGCGCAGATGCTTATAAGGCTGTTACCAACGGCGCGGCAATGGGCGGCGCGGCTCCCGAAGTAACTCTTAAGGACAACCAGATCATCGTTGTGGTTCACTCCTCTTCCTCTAACCCCAACGATGCGGAATTGTATCCCAACTGGGAAGATAAGGTTGCATGCCTTGCTATTAAGACCGGCGATTATCTCGTATTCGACGGCATCGACCTCGCGGCAGGCACCTGCACAAACGGCACTATGACCGTTGTTACCGAAGAAGATCTTGGCGATCTTCCTCCCGCAACCGAATCCGAAGCTCCTGCAGAAAGCTCCGAGGCTCCCGCAGAAAGCTCCGAAGCTCCCGCAGAAAGCTCTGAAGCAGCAAGCGAAGCCGTTTCCGACACCGTCTCTGCCGAAGCTTCTGCAGAAGATTCCGACGTTAAATCCTCCGAAATGGAAATCGACGAGGAAGGCGGACTCGGCATCTGGCTTTACG
>JAGBWF010000146.1 GCA_017629895.1 Clostridia bacterium | reverse complement strand
GGTATCGTTTTCGTGCATATTTGTTCTCCTTTTGTTTTTTATTATTATGCGCCGCTTTTCGCAATAAAATTCGTTTTTGTTGACAAAGCGCGTAATTCGCGTTAAAATAAAAAAAGAAAAATAAAAAGCAGGTGTTTTGTTATGAAAAAGCGTATAATTCCGCTGTTTCTCTGTCTTTTAATGCCATTTTCGCTCCTCCTCGGCTCCTGCACGGGTGAAAAACAAAGCGTTTCTGGAAACGAAAATAACTCGCTTGCCGAAAGCAAAAACGAAAGCGGTGCCGAGTCCTCTATCCCCGAAATAAGCACCGAATCGAGCGGAGACACAAGCGATTCCCCGAGCACGCGCCCCGAGGGATATCCCACGCTTTGCGGCGGATTTATGCAGCCGAACGCCTTTAAGAATTACACCGAGACACAGCTTGTAAGCCATCTCCAGACAATGTACGAGGTCGGCATCGACACCGTTATTCTTCAATGGTCGTTCACAACCGAGGGCGGCAGTGTCAAGGACGCCTATTTCGAATCAAGCTTCGATAAAAGCCTTTATTCCCCCTCGTTTGATAAAAGCGGCGAGAGACTTGTCGAAAACCTGCTTTCCGCCGCGGAAAAGGTCGGCGTGAAGGTCTTTATCGGGCTTAACGATAACGCACAGTGGTGGCAAAAGAGCGTATCCGATAAGGCTTGGCTCACACAGCAGGCGGAATTGGGTGTAAACGGCGCGGCGCAGATTTATGCGAATTATAAGCAGAAATACCCCAACGCACTGCACGGCTGGTATTTCGTTTTCGAGTTTTATAATATGCCCGCAACGAAATCGGATACCGACAACGCCGCGTATCTTCTCAATTCCTTCCGCGAGCCGCTGTATAAGCTCGATAAAAATATGCCGATGATGCTTTCCCCCTTTATCTCCTCGGCAGGCGCATCGCCCGAAATGACCGAATCGCTCTGGAAGGCTGTTTTTGCAGGCACCGATTTCAAAAACGGCGATATCTTCTGCTGTCAGGACTCGGTCGGCGCGGGACATATAACGATGTCTCAGCTCGAGCCCTATTATGCAGCGATCAAAAACGCGGTCGACAGCGAAAAAGGGCTTCTGTTCTGGGCGAACAACGAGGATTTTACTCAGTCCACTTGGTCGACAGCGCCGCTCGACAGATTCATAGAACAGCTCAAAATAACCGACAAATACGTTTCGGCGCATATTACCTTTGCGTATTCCCACTACCAGCACCCCGATATGGGCAAAACGGGGCACCACCTTGCTTATGCCGAGTATTATAAAACCGGCAGACTGCCCGAATGTACGCTCCCCGCGCCCGAAGTCGAATATAAGGCCGAAAATGACGGAGGCAGGGTTTCGATTTCTATCGTCGGCAAAAACAAGGATAAGCTCCTGCTCGGCTTCCGTATTTATAAAAACGGCGAGCTTTTGCATTTTACCGATTTCTCCTCGCAATACGGACAAGCCGAATATCGCTACACGCGCAATGACGCCAACGTCGATGCAAAAGGCAGTGCAAAATATAAAATCGTTTCGGTCGATTATTATAATAACGAAAGCGAGCCCTTCGAATTCACCGTCGAATATAAGGCGGTAAACGGCAAAAATATCGCGGCATCGAAAAAATATCAATCGGTAACACCGCCAGAAGCGAACTATTCCGACGAATCGGGCACTTCGCTCACCGACGGCAAAAACGGCAGTCCCGATTATTTCGACCCCGCCTGGAACGGATACCTCGGAAAAGCCGAAATAATAATCGATCTCGGCGAAAGCAGTGAAAACCTCTTTGCCGTTTCTCTGAATACTCTCGGCGGAGGCAGTGCGGACGTTTACCACCCGAGCTCTGTTGCAATATACGCCTCGAACGACGGAACCAACTTTGAGCAGATCAAGCTTCAACCGCTCGAAGCCGACCTCGGAATCGATACGCTTAATACCAAAAAGCAAACCGCCGTTTTTGATGAAAAAATCACCGCGCGGTATATAAAAATAATCGTTTCGACAAATAAAAGCTGGATCTTTATCGACGAAATCGAAATCCTTTCGGAATAAAAATGCACATATAAAAGAAAAAGGCGTAATAGCCTTTTTTCTTTTTGCTTAACCTGTAAAACGCTTTAAATGGCATTTTAAAGAAAGAGTAACGTCCACAACCCATTTTGATTTGAGCCAAAAAACGCTTAAAACAGCGCATAACAGAAAAAGGCGGTTTTCCGCCTGTCCTCAACCTGCAATACACTTAAAACGACATTTTAAAGAGAGAGTAACATCCATAACCCATTTTGAATCGAGCAAAAAACGCGCGTAGTGGATGCAGAATGAAAAATCGGCTCCCGAAGCTGTAGATTACTACTGCAAGTGGAGCCGATTTTTTATAGCTTTATGCGTTCTGCGCCGCTATGCGCGTTTTTTATTCGTCGTCTTCTTCGCCGAGGTTAATAACCTTACGAGGAATGATATCGCCTGCTTTGGTAAGAGCGATCTTGGTGAGCATAGGACCGACAAGCTCGTAAACGAGAACCGCGAAGAGAGTGATGTTTCTGATCATCGCGCCTGCTTCGCCAAGGCTTTCCGCAGCGATAAGCGACATACCGAGTGCAACGCCTGCCTGAGGAAGAAGCGTGATGCCGAGGTACTTAACTATGCTCGGCTCGCACTTAACCGCCTTGGCACTGAGCGTAGCGCCGAGTATCTTACCCGCGGAGCGCGAGAGGATGTAGGCAACGCCGACGAGAAGCACGAGAACGTTTCCGAACATATCGAACTTGAGCTCTGCGCCCGAAAGAACGAAGAAGAGAATAAACAGAGGCGCGGTCCATTTGTCCGTCTTGCCCATAATTTCCTCGGAGAAATCACACATATTGCAGAATACGGTGCCGAGCATCATACAAACGAGAAGCGAGGAGAACTTGATGTGAATACCGCCGATATGGGTTTCGAACATCGAAAGCGCAACCGCCATAATAACGAAGGTAATCGAAAGCGAAAGACGCTTACTGTTGGATTTGAAGTATTTTTCGGCATAGCTGAAGAGGATACCGAGCACGAAGCCGAGAAGAAGCGAAAGGATAACCTCCAAAAGCGGCTCGACAAGAACCGAAATCGCGCTGAGAGCAACACCGCTCTGAAGCGACTGCGCAATACCGAAGGAAACCGCGAAAACAACAAGACCGACAGCGTCGTCGATAGCAACGACGGGGAGAAGGATATCTGTCAATTTACCCTTCGCCTTGTACTGACGTACGACCATAAGCGTTGCGGCGGGAGCGGTTGCGGTTGCAACTGCACCGAGAACGATAGCCGAGGGGGTGTTGATAACGTCTTCGGGGAGGAACTGACAAAGCAGAATGAGTACCGCATCTACGATAATTGTAGCAACAACCGCCTGAACGATACCGATAACGGTTGCCTGCTTACCGATTTTTTTGAGCGAAGAAATTCTGAACTCGTCTCCGATCGCGAAGGCAATAAAGCCGAGCGCAACCTTCGAAAGCACGTTGTTGCTCTCGACGGCTTCATTGTTGATAAAACCGAGCCATTCGATACCGACAAGCTCGCCCAATGCACCGAGACAATAGGGACCGACGAGAATACCCGCAATAAGATAGCCCGTAACTGCGGGGAGCTTTAATTTTTTTACCAAACGCGAAAGCAGAAGACCTGCGGTCATCGCTATGGCAATCGGCATAAGCTGTTCCATAATATCCACCTTATATAAATAATTTGTGTTTTTCTTGTTTTCCAAGCGAAGATATTAACACAAACCGCACCGATTTTCAAGCGTTTTTTTCGTTTGTGAAGATTTTCTAAATTCGACACATTAACATCCTATCAAACCGCAAAAAAGGCAACGTTTTTCACAAAAAACGGTAAAGATTTATAAAAAAAAGCACAATGCGGAGCAACGTATCAAAAAAACAACTACCCGAAAAAGAGTTTTCAAACGCTCTTCTTCGGGTAGCTCTGTTACAGGCGGAAAATTCGTGTGCCGAATTCGGTTTTTATTAAGGGTAACTATCCTTATAAAATCCGCTTTTTGCTTCGGGCAATATCCTTTAGGGAATGTCCTCGATAACCGCTTCGGGCGGGTTGTCGAGAAGCTCGGGCTTGCGGATAAGCGAATTGAAATAACGGAGCGCAAGCGAATACGCGTGTCCGTCGGCGATACGCTCGTCGCAGGTGATACGGTAATCCATATAGGTGTGCTTCTCGGGCGCACCCTCCTTCGAAATTTCGTATTTGTTATAACGCTTACCGAAGGCGAAGAATATGGGAATGTTACCGAAATCATAAAGATGGTGATAAATCGGCGGAATGCCCAGCGATGCAAGCGAGGTTATAACCATACTGCCGTGGAAGGGAGATATCGAAACGAGACTCTTGGGCAGGATTCCGTAGTAATCGAGCTTTTTGATAAACCAAGCCACGACGCGCATAACGCAACGCGGGATCTTGTTAAGTATCTTAACGGTGCCGTCGAAATCACCGTCCTCGGCAAGCGCATCGGCGATAACCTTTTGGGTGATGCGGTAGACCTCCTCAGCGGTGGCCTCGTGGGGATAAACGAGCTTAATAACCGTATCGTCGGCATTGAGCTTCATTTCCTTTTTTATAGTCATCGCAATTTCGATATTGTTTCTCGCATAGATACGGTGTCCGCGGATAAAACGGTTCATCTGAGGGTGCTGTGAATACATTCTGACAAATGCGGCGAGGTAAAGGTGCATAATGCTGAAATCCTTCATACCCTGCTCGCGCTTGCTTTTTACGTAGTCCTCGGCAACGGCGATATCGAGCGTACCTGTGAAATAGTTGCTCGCGCCGGTGCGGTCGTCCATAAGATATATTCCGACGTAGTGCATCGGGTCGAGACTGCGAACCCGTCTTCCCTCTTTTTTGCTCTTGTTTTTCTTTGCTTTTTCAAGCTTTTTTTCTTCTTTCGTCATGGATTTTGCTCCTCCCGGAAGAATGTAGTCATAGAATTATACCACATAATTTGCTATTTTTCAACACAAAGATTATTTTGTTAAGCAATAATTAATAAACTCTTGAAATTACGAAAAAACCGTGCTATTATATATAGTGAATAAATATTTCAGGAGGATTTTTATGAAACGCAATAAGCTGTTCGCGCTTTTGCTCGTCATCTGTCTTGCATCCGCGCTTATTCTTACCGCTTGCGATAAGAACGAAGCAGGCAACGAAAGTCAGGCTTCCGAGCAGAGCGGTAGCACCAATCCCTACCAGAATGCAGACGGAAAGTACGTTGGTTCCTACAGCAAGGTTTACGAAAATGAAACCATCACCTTCCTCACCTGCAGCGTAAACCCCACCTATGAATCGGAAATCGTTTTTAACACCTATGAGGACGGCACGAAGCAGACCATGCCCAGCGCCCTCAACGATAACCTCAAATACCGTATGGACTTCGTCGAGGACACTCTCGGCGTTACCGTTCTCGAGGAAAGAGTGCTCGATACCGGCCGTCCCGGCGGCGGTATGTGCGACCATATCCGCGAGGGCAACCTTTCGGCTACCGAGGATTACCAGATCGTCGTTCCCTGCCTTTATGACGGCGCAACCCTCGCGGCAGAGGGCCATCTTTACAACCTTCTCGGCAAGGGCTTCGAAACCTTCCAGCTTGAAGCACCCTGGTGGAACCAGTCCTTCAACCAGAGCATGACCTACGGCGGTCAGCTTTATTTCACCATCGGCGACATCGGTACCGTTAACAAGGGATCGACCGCGGCTCTCTACGTCAACCTCGAGCTTTGGAAGAACAACGGTCTCGAAACCACCTTCGGCGGCACCCCCTACGATCTCGTTCGTCAGGGCAAATGGACTGTTGACGTCGTTTTCGAGGCGGCAAAGACCTTCGGCCACGATGATGACAACAGCGGCAAGATCGACTATAAGGATACGTTCGGCTGGGGCGGTCAGCTCGACGATATGTGGAGTATCTTCTTCGGCTCGGGCGAAAAGATCGCAAAGGCAAATGCAGACGGCTACCCCGCTCTCACAATGTATAACGAACGCTCCGCAAAGCTTATGGAAAAGCTTCAGGAGCTCGTTCAGGATAAAGAGCATTACATCTCCGCAAACGACTACTTCGGCGTAGTTCAGTGGCCCAGCGTGCTCGTCGAGCAGGGCTTTACCGACGGCAGAGCGCTCTTCTATAACGCAAGCGTAGGCAACGTTATCGAGCTCGGCGGCGCTATGGAAAAGGCGTTCGGTATGCTCCCCATTCCCAAGGCAGACAAGGATCAGGATAACTATTATTCCCTCGTTAACCCTTGGACCAGCACCTGCTTTGCTATCCCCACCTCTGTAAGCAGCGACAAGCTTCAGATGACCGTAGACGTGCTTAACGTTATGGGCGCGGAAAGCCTTAATACCGTTGCACCCAACTATCAGGAGATTCTCGAATTTATGAAGATCCGCGACGACGATTCTGCGGATATGCTCAACAATTATATCCTTCCCAACCGCGGCTGCGACGTCGGTATGGTATATAAGTGGGGCGCACTCGATACCCTCCTTCACGATATGGCAAGCAAGCCCGTCGGCACCTTCGCTTCCGAATACGATGCAAAGAAGGACGCCGCTCAGGCAGCACTCGACGAAACCGTCGAATTCTTTAAGGACCACGAATAAGCCGATGTACGAAGGGTAAATCCGCCCTTCGCTTCGCAAAAAAGCATTACGGAGCCCGAAAGAATCATTTCGGGCTTCTTTTCTAAAAGGTGAACTATGAAAATTCTTTCTTTCGGCGAAATTCTCTGGGATATCTTCCCCGAGGAGAAAAAAATCGGCGGTGCCCCCTTTAATTTCGCGGCACACTGCGCCCATCTCGGCGCTGAAAGCTATATGATGTCCTGTCTCGGACTCGATGAAAACGGCAAAGAAGCGCTTGCCGAGGCGGAAAGATTGGGCATAAAGACCGATTATATCGCAACCGACCGTGCATATAAAACCGGCTATTGCGCCGTTACGCTTACAGACGGCAAGCCCGAATACGAGTTGGTACGCGACGTAGCCTACGACCATATCCCCTTCGTTTCCCCGAAGGGAAAATTCGACGCGCTCTATATGGGCACCCTTGCGATGCGCTCT
>JAGBWF010000145.1 GCA_017629895.1 Clostridia bacterium | reverse complement strand
CCTTACTTCTTCACTATTCACTATTACCTATTACTTGCCAAAAAATTCCTCGTTGAGAGAAAAGTGAAGAGTGAAGAGTGAAGAGTGACGAGTGAAGAGGTAAAAAAATATCCTCGGAACAAGTCCGAGGAATTTTTTTGGTGGGGGAAGGTGGATTCGAACCACCGAAGTCAGTGACAACAGATTTACAGTCTGCCCCCTTTGGCCGCTCGGGAATTCCCCCATATAAATATTTCATTGTGCAGTAGGTGTTTTTGGAGCTGGTGAAGGGAGTCGAACCCCCAACCTACTGATTACAAATCAGTTGCTCTGCCATTGAGCTACACCAGCATCTCGCTCACGCCAGCGAGGTGTAGTATAACACAGTGAAACGATATTGTCAACACTTTTTTTGAAAAAATTTCATCTTTTTTATTTTGTCAAAAAAACAGCGTTAACGGCTAATTAAACCATTGCGAAAAAACAATCTCTATGATATAATAATAAAGAAATCAACAAGGAACGGGGTGGGGATGATGAATCGTCCTATCGTGATTCAGGGTGCACTTCAAAGCGAGCTCGACTATCTTTTGGAAGCACTCAAGCCCAATGATAAGATAACCGAATCGGGCTTTACCTTTTATGAATGTGAATATAACGGCTATCCGATTATTATAAGCCAAACCAAAGAGGGCGAGGTTTGCGCCGCCATTGCGACCGTTCTCGCGATAAAGAAATACAATCCGGCTTTTATAATAAATCAGGGCACGGCGGGCGCGTTTGCGATGCATCTTAACATTGGCGACGTTATTGTCGGCAAGCGTATATGCTATATTTCCCAGTTTGCGACAGAGCCCGATAAGGAGACCGAGCCGCTGAATCCCTGGAAGCGCGCCGAATACCGAACAATCGACGGAGATAAGATGTCGTATCATTGCGATGAGCAATTTCTTTCCTGGCTTGAAGGTCGGAAATCACTCAGGCAGGAAACCGTCTATTTCGATATCGTCGGTACGGGTGACGTGTGGACGAAATCCCCCGATCTTATAAAAAAATATAACCGAGAATACGGAATAACCTGCGAGGCAATGGAATGTACCGGTGTTTATTTCGCCGCAAACAGTATGGGTGTCCCCGCGGTTACGATCCGCGTTATTTCGAATAACGAGGTAATGGGGCAGGCGTTCGACGAAAAAACCTCTATCCATTCCCAAAAGCTTTCGCTTGAAATCGCGCGCGAATATATTGATGAGGTGAAGATATGAATTTTACCGAAATTGCAAACACTCGCCAATCCTGCCGCGCTTACGATTCGGGCAGGGAAGTGGAACAGGAAAAATTAAACGCAATACTCGAATCCGCCCGCCTTGCACCTTCTGCCTGCAACGGTCAGCCTTATCATTTCACGGTTTGCAAAAATGAAACGGCAAAGGCTGTTGCAAAGGCTTGTATGGGTATGGGAATGAACAAGTTCGCAAGCGATGCACCCGTTCTTATCGTCGTATCCGAAATGCCCTATAACAAAACCGCAAGCATAGGCGCAAAGCTCAAGGGCAACGATTACCGCTCTATCGATATAGGCATCACCACTGCTTACTTGACTGCGGAAGCAACGGCGCAGGGGCTTTCTACCTGTATTCTCGGCTGGCTTGACGATAAAGAGCTGCGCCGAATTTGCAATCTCGAGCACCCCGTGCGTCTTGTCATAACACTCGGCTATGCAAAAGAAGACGATAAGCTTCGCACCAAAAAACGCAAGGATATTTCCGAGCTCGTCGACGTTTTGGAGTGAAAAATGATAAAATATCGAAACCAAAAAATCAAACCACTTGCAATATTGCTTTTTTCCTGCCTGACTTTTTTCATAATGGCGTTTTCGGCTTACATCGCGCAACGCACGGCCGATTTCGCTTTCGAGGGCTTGCTTTGGACGCTTACTCTTGCGGGACTCGCGATTCCCGTACATATTTTCGCGAAAAAACGCGAATATCTTTATATCGTCGCTTGGGCGATGAACACAGTGGGTATAGGTATGGGAATCTCGTCGTATTATCTGGATTCCGAAACTACGCTCGTTATCGGAGAAATGCTTTGTGCCGTCGCAATTTCATGCGCGGTTATAGTGCTTGTCTGCCTGCTTTTATATAAATTTCCGCAAAATAAGAAGCTGCTGATAATCGTTTTTTCGGTAATTACCGCGTTGCTTGCCGTTGCGACGATTGTGTTTTGGATAATAAACGGAAACGTGTTTTTCAGCTTCGCCTTTTTCTGTCTTGTTGAAGCATTCGTGTGGCTTGGTATTTGCGGCTTAACGGTCGGCGTTCCGAAGCGCCATATTCTGCGTGATATTTCCTTCGGCGGCTTCGGTATTGCGATAACGGTCGGCGTTATCGTGCTTGCACTAATAACAGAAGACGGAGCAGGCTTGGAATTTTTGGAAGGTGCGGAGATATTCGGCACTACAAAAAAGAAAAAGAGGTAAAAACAAATGATATATTCCGAATTTCAAAACAAAAGTCTTTCACTGCT
>JAGBWF010000144.1 GCA_017629895.1 Clostridia bacterium | reverse complement strand
GAAGGAAAGCGAAACGTAGCTTTTCAAAAGGAAGAGCGCCGCCGCATAGATACCGAACGTGAGCGAGAATATGCCGACCGAGCGCACCGAGGTATGCAAAAATCCGCCGATAAGCGAGGTCATTCCCTTCGTTATCGCGTTGTTTGCAAAAAACGATGCCGCGGCGTTGCGCAGAGGCTTTATAAAGCTATCGCGCAGAGAAAGGCGTTTAAAAACAGGTTCGGTTATTTTTTCGCGTACAAAGCCGTCGACCGTTTTATAGCTTTTCAAAAGCAGAGAAGCAAGCCCGAGCTCAAAAAAATGAACAAAGCGCGCAGAAAGACCGCGTGTGAGCGACAAAACAAAGCTCTCGTTTACGAGACGCCTTGCAAAGCCGCGCTTATACGTTTTTTTCCTCGCTTTGTTCATTTTTCTTCTCCAATAAATCGGGGCGTTTTTTCTCGGTACGCATTATACTCTGCTCAAGCTTCCAGCGCTTTTGCTTTGCGTGGTCGCCGTTTATAAGCACCTCGGGAACCTCCAAGCCCTCGAAAACGCGGGGGCGGGTGTATTGCGGGTGCTCGAGAAGACCGTTTTGCAGGCTTTCCTCCGAATAACATTCGGATGAGGGAAGTACCCCGTCGATAAGCCTCGACACGCAATCGACGACTATCGCCGCAGGCAATTCACCGCCGGTCAGAACGTAATCGCCGACCGAAAGCTCCTCGTCCACCTCTAATTCTATTATGCGCTCGTCGATACCCTCGTAATGACCGCAGAGCAATATAAGGTTATCGTACTGCGTCAGCTCCTCCGCCTTCTTCTGATCGAAAAGCGAGCCCTGAGGCGACATATAGATAACCCTTGTACTGCCGCTGACACGCGCCTTTACGGCACGGATGCAATCGACTACCGGCTGGCACATCATAACCATTCCGAAGCCGCCGCCGTAGGGTGCGTCATCGACTCTGCGGTGCTTGTCCAGCGTATAATCGCGGATATCGGTGCATTTGACCGAAATAACCCCTTTATTTACCGCTCTCCCGATAATACTCGATTCAAACATCGGTTCAAGAGAACGGGGAAAAAGCGTAAGTACCTCAAAGTTCATAAAACTTCACCCCTACGCTTCAAACCCGTCGATAAGACGGATGATAATTCCCGACGGAGAGGCAGACACGATGAATTCCTCTACCGCAGGGACAATATACTTTTTTTCGCCCTCGATAAAATAAAGATCAGAGGCAACGCCCTCTTCGATCCTTTTGAGAACGCCGACCGTATTTCCGGTTATCTCGTCGGTAACGGTTGCACCGATAAGATCGTCGTTATAGAAAACGCCCTCGGGAAGAGTAATATCCTCACGGTCGAAATAAACTATTCTGCCGGTAAGCGAAGCGGCGGTTTCGCGCTCCTCATAGCCGACGAATATAACGGTTGAAACAGTTTCGCGGAAGGCTTTTACCTCTAATCTGCGTTTACCCTCGTTATCGAGGTAAAGGTATTTGACTCCGCTCAGAAAGTCGATGCCGTCGCACCAACAGTCGAAACGGAGCTCTCCCTTTAATCCGCGCGGAGAATTAAGCCTTCCCGCCTCAAGAAAACGCTTCATCAGATAATATCCACAATGACGCGCTTGTTCTCTTTTGCGGCAGCCGCACGCATTACTGTACGAATGCTCTTTGCGATCTTGCCTTCCTTACCGATAACTCTGCCCATATCGTGCTTTGCTACCGTAAGCTCGAGAACTACGGTATCGCCGCTCACCTTTTCGGATACGCTTACCGAATCGGGATCTTCGACGATAGCTTTAGTGATATCGAGAAGGATCTGTTTCATTAATCCAATACTCCGCTCTTCTTGAGAAGATCTCTTACGGTATCGGTGGGCTGTGCGCCGTTAGAAATCCACTTCTTTGCCTTTTCAGCATCGATCTTAACTTCTGCGGGGTTGGTCATGGGGTTGTAGTAGCCTACCTCTTCGATAAATCTGCCGTCGCGGGGGTAACGGGAATCCGCAACAACGATTCTGTAGTGGGGAGCCTTCTTTGCGCCCATTCTTCTGAGTCTCATCTTAACTGCCATTTTTAATAGCCTCCAAAAAATTTAATACAAATTATTTATTAAAAGGGGAATTTGAACTTCCCTTTTTTACCTTTTTTGCCCATGAACTGCTTCATAAGCTGCTTTGTCTGCTCGTATTGCTTGAGCAAACGGTTTACCTCCTCGACGCTTCTGCCGCTTCCCGCCGCAATTCTGCGCTTGCGCGAGGAATTGAGCACGTCGGGATGATCGCGTTCATAGGGAGTCATCGAAAGGATTATCGCCTCGGTGTGCGCGAGTGCCTTTTCGTCGATCTGCATATTATTGAGTGCAGAGGGCTTTACGCCCGGCATCATACCGAGCAGCGAATCCATCGGGCCCATATCCTTTATCGTCGCGAGCTGGTCGAGAAAATCGGTGAGAGTGAAGCTCTGCTCGCGGAATTTGCGTTCCATTTCGAGAGCCTTTTTCTCGTCGATCGATTGCTCCGCCTTTTCGATAAGGGTGAGCACGTCGCCCATACCGAGTATTCGCGATGCCATTCTTTCGGGGTGGAAGGGCTCGAGACAATCGAGCTTTTCGCCCGTACCGATAAGCTTTATCGGCTTGCCGGTGATATATTTAACCGAAAGCGCCGCGCCGCCGCGGGTATCGCCGTCCATTTTTGTGAGAACGACGCCGGTTATATCCAAAAGATCATTGAAGCTTTTTGCAACGTTTACCGCATCCTGACCCGTCATCGCATCGACAACGAGCAATATTTCGGTCGGCTCTACGGTTTCCTTAACGCGCTTGAGCTCGTCCATAAGCGCTTCATCAACGTGAAGTCTGCCCGCGGTATCGATTATAACGGTATCAAAGCCGTATTTGACGGCGTGCTTTATCGCTTCCTTCGAGGTTTCGGCGGGATCGGCGGTGCCGCGCTCAAAGACCTGCACGCCCACCTTTTCGCCGACCACCTGAAGCTGCTGTATTGCCGCGGGGCGATATATATCGCAGGCAACGAGCAAGGGATTTTTGCCCTGCTTTTTGAACATTCTTGCGAGCTTGCCGCAATGTGTGGTTTTACCCGAGCCCTGAAGACCGCACATAAGTATTACGGTGGGGGGCTTCGGAGAGATATTTATTTTTTGATTGGTACCGCCCATAAGAGCGATAAGCTCTTCGTTTACGATCTTTACGATCTGCTGTGCGGGAAGAAGGCTTTCGAGCACCTCGTTACCGACGGCACGCTCGGAAACACGCGCAACGAATTCCTTTACGACCTTGAAGTTTACGTCTGCTTCGAGCAATGCGAGCTTAATCTCGCGCATACCTGCCTTAACGTCGGCTTCGGTAAGCTTGCCCTTGTTTCGAAACTTCGAAAAGGCGTTTTGCATTTTATCGACTAAGCTTTGAAACATTTAAATTTCTCCTATGATCGATTCGGCAAGCACTTTTGCGCGCTCGATATCCCCGCACTGCTTTATTTCGTTGGCAAGCGAGAGGATATTTCCGCTCTTTTTTTCGAACCCGAGCGCCCGCTCGAGCGAAAGAAGAGCCTCCACGCCGTGCTTTATCGCATCGCGCACACCCTGACGGGTTATGCCGCAGTTTTCGCTTATTTCGGCGAGCGAAAGATCCTCGTTATAATAAAGATCGACCAGATCTCTCTGACGCTCCGAAAGTGCGTTGCCGTAAACGTCGATCAGACGGCAGATATACGCCCTATCCTCATTCACGGTACGCGTTTCTCCTTATAAATAAATCCAAAGGCCTGTAAAGCAATTTTCTTTACAGGCCGTATTATACACCCAAATATACCGCTTGTCAAGAGCTGTGTTGATTTATTTTCGCAATTCCGCGGCCGTTTTCTATGCAAATTGTTACACTTTCGCCGTTTATGCCCCTTTCGAGCATAAGCGTCGATACCGCCTCCTCGGCAATCCGCAAGGCTGTACGGGTTACGGCGCGCGCGCTTTTTTGCCGTGCCGCCGAAACGCAGTCCCTTTCGAAGCCTTGCGCCGTTTTTGCCGCTATTCCCATATCCGAAAGCCTTTTGCAAAGCGAAACGGCGGCGCGCTCGGCTATCCTGCAGAGCGTTTCGGAATCGAGCGGAGAAAATACGATTATCTCGTCTACCCTGTCGGCAAGCTCGGGCGATAAAAGCCGTGCCGCCTCACGAAGACCGCTTCTTTCTCCCTCACAAAAGCCGATGCAGGCGTTTTGCGGCAGATTCGCCGTCATTATAACGATCGTATTGTCGAATTTCACCCGTCTTCCCGTGCTGTCGGTAAGCGAGCCCTCGTCGAGTATCTGCAAAAGGAGTGAGCGCACGTCGGGATGCGCCTTTTCTATCTCGTCGAAGAGCAAAAGCGAAAAGGGGTTTTTACGCACCCTTTCGGTAAGCTCGCTCTGCTCGCCGTAGCCGACGTAGCCGGGAGGCGCGCCGATAATGCGCGAAACGCTGTGAGGCTCGGAAAATTCCGACATATCCAACCGTATAAACGCGTTTTTGCTTTTGAAAACACACTCGGCAAGCGCCTTCGCACATTCGGTCTTGCCGACTCCCGCGCCCCCTGCGAAAAGAAACGAGCCGTTCGGTCTGCCGCCTGCACGCACCCCCGTTCTCGCACGGCGCACTGCCGAGCAGAGCGAATCGACCGCGGCATCCTGTCCGATTATCCGTTTTTTTATTTCGCTTCCGAGAGTTACGAGCCTTTCCTTTTCGTCGGCGCTTATGACCGATAACGGAATACCCGTGCGCCGCTCGACCGCAAGCGCGATATCCTCGGCACTCATAACCGCCCTCTTGCTTCGCGACTTCATTTTCATTCCCGCCGCCGCTTCATCGATAAGGTCTATCGCCTTATCGGGCATAAATCGGTCGGTAATATAGCGCACCGAAAGCTTAACCGAAGCCTCTACCGCCGATTCGCTTATTATTATATTATGAAAGCTTTCGAAGCGCTCCTTCAGCCCGAGCAGCATTTTCAAGCAATCCGCCTCGCTCGGCTCGGGGACGTCGACCGACTGAAAGCGCCGCTCCAACGCCTTATCTCTGCCGATGCTCGAATTGAACTCCTTCGGTGTCGTCGCGCCGATAACCCGAATTTCTCCGCGCGCAAGCGCAGGCTTCAAAATATTCGACGCGTCTATCGCGCCCTCGGCACCGCCCGCGCCGACGACGGTATGAAGCTCGTCGATAAAAAGAATCACGTCGCCCGCATTCATCGCCTCGTCGAGAAGCTTTTTTATCTTTTCCTCAAACTCGCCGCGGTATTTCGTGCCTGCAACCACACTCGCGAGCTCAAGGCTCATTATCCGCATGTTTTTAAGCTCGTCGGGCACGTCGCCGTTCACTATGCGCGTTGCGATAGCCTCGACCACCGCCGTTTTGCCTACACCTGCCTCGCCGACAAGGCAGGGATTGTTTTTCGAACGGCGCAAAAGTATCGAAATAACCCGTTCCTCCTCGTTTTCCCTTGCGATAACAGGATCCACGCCTCCCTTTTCCGCCTTGGCGGTAAGATCGACGGCATTGGCATCGAGCAGCGGTGTCGGCGCCCTCTTTTTCGGGCGCAGGTCGGTTACCTCCTCGGCTCGAAGCTCCTCCTCGTAACACCCTATTCCGCGGCACAGCTCGTCGAGAAGCTCGTTCAGCTCGTCGATATCTACGGCGCACTCGCGCAGGAGCCTCACCGCCACACATTCCTCGTGCAGCATCGAGGAAAGCAGATGCTCGGTATCCACCCTCGAAGCACCCCCGCCCGCCGCAATAGCCGACGCGCGCAAAATCACCCTTCGGCAGATGGGCGTCATATCGTCCGTCGAGAGCAGGCTTTTGCAGCCCGTGCCGACGATGCCGATTATCTTCTTTTTTATAACCGCCTGCTCTACTCCGCGCTCGTACAGCAGACGCGCAGAGGTGCAGTCCTCTTTTAAGATGCCGAGCAAAAGATGCTCGCTTCCGATATAGGAGTGTCCCATATCCTTTGCGGCGAGCAGAGCCGCGCTTATAACACGCCTTGCTCCCTCGGAAAAACGCTTGGTCATATCGCTCACAAAAATTACCCCCGTTAAGCCGTTCAAATAAAGAATATGTAAATTTTGCAAAAAGGTTATTCTTACCTCTTCCCTTTTCGATTGCAATGTGTTATACTGTATAAAAACGAAGGAAGGAAGAATCGGTATGGAAAACCTCACCCCGCGCGAAAAGCAGGAGATCATAAAAAGCGCGGCAAAAAAGCGCAGACGCAGAAGAAACAAATTCTCGCAGATAATGGCGGTTCTTTCTGTATTCTTGGCATTTTATCTCGCGATTACTCTTTTTATTGCAGGTTCTATATATTATTCCTTCAACGCCACCGCGAAAAACACCGAAATTTATTCGCTGAACGTGATATATG
>JAGBWF010000143.1 GCA_017629895.1 Clostridia bacterium | reverse complement strand
ACGGTTTTTGCCGTCGATAACGCCGAATTCCTTAACCTCGGTAACAGGATACAGGATCGAGAAATAAACGCTGAGCTTGTAATCCTTTATGCCGAGCTTTTCGCCGACCTCCTCGGCAGCCGCCTCGAGCGCGTCCATATTGTAGCCATCGATAAACTGGTTATCGATATAGAACTGCCAATCCTCTTTTTTGAGGGGACGCTTTTTATATTTATCGTAAAGGAAGGCAACGTAGGGAAGGAAAAGATAGCCGTCGAAAAGGGTATCCTTGATTTCGCCGTCCTCGATATACGCAACGTGGGGAAGGAAGATTTCCTTCGTAATCGGCGCGATATCTCTGTGGCAGAAATACGCGAGCAATACGTCCTTCGAGCCGAGTGCCTCGGTCGAAGCATAGGCGTTCGGATATTCGTTTTCCTTGTTTTCCTCGGGAACGATTGCGGTTGCGCCCTCGTTATCGGTGCAGCCGAAGAGCTCAAGCTCGTCTATCCAGATGTGCGAGGAAACGTTGAAGCTGTATTTGACGTATCTTGCCTTGTATGCCTTATCGAAATCGGTTGTTTTGCGGATAAATGCAGGCGATGCTTCGGAATAAAGCGACGTAAGCTCGCCGACCTTCTGCCAACCGATACCGTTTTCGGAAAGAAGAATATTGATTCTGGGAGGAGCGCCTACTCCTACCGCATCCTCGCGGAGAAGGCTGACGCCTGCGCCCGTGATTTTGCAAACGCTGCCGAGGTCGAAGAGGATCGTTCTTGCACATCCGACGGTGAAGTGGAAATATGCGGGATCGTTGCAATCCGCCTTTTCGGCATATTTACCGTCCGTAAGGCATTGGCAATCTATGGGAGAGTTGAACCAATCGGTATTATGAGGTGCGGAAATCTTTTCTACGTTCATGATCTTCTGGGGAAGACCGAGAAGCAGGTTTTTGATTTCCTTTGTTTTTTCAACGGTTGTTTCGGGAAGTATTTCCAGCTCGAAATCGCCGTAATAGCAAACGTTCGTATCCATTAAAAAGAGTCCTCCTGCTTTTAAGCATTAGTGCGTTAATCTATTATACAATTATTTTCTTCGCATTTCAAGAGTGTTTTAACAAATTAATGTGTTTTTCTTGCAATTTGTTAAAAAATGATATATAATTTCGTCAAGAGAATATCTATTTTGGGGAGAAAAAGATATTATGAAAAGAAAAATCGCGGTATTTTTGCTCGTTTTCCTCCTTTTATCGCTCCTGCCCACCTCCGCGGGCGCAGACGAAACCAACCTTGCGCGCGGCAAGTCGGCTACCGTCGAGACCTATATCGAAAATTCGAAAAGCTACACCGAACATCAGAAGGTCGATAATCTCGCACTGCTTACCGATGGGGACTACCGTCCCGCAGATTTCGGCGACAGCGGATGGGTTAAGTTTTACCGCGCAACAGGCCGTGTGCTCACGATCGACCTCGGCGAGATCTGCACGGTCGAGCGTGTTTTTACAAGATTTATGCAAAACAGCTTTGCGGGTGTGGTTGCGCCGAAGATGATAACGGTTTTTGCCTCCTGCGACGGAACAAATTTTTATCCTGCCGAAAACGCGCAGGGCGGCGAATGTGAATTTATTCCCTCCTACTACGGCGCGACGAACTACATCGCAAGCTACAATATTTCCGTCTCACCCCTGCGCGCAAGATATGTCGCGCTGAGCTTCGACGTTACGGTGAACAGCTTTGTCGATGAGGTGGAAATATACGGAAGCGTTGGCTCGGTTCTTCCCGAAAGGAAGGATTTTACCGATATCATACCCGCCCCGAAGGGCGAATATCTCGACAGAAACGCGCTTGACGGCGATACCGACATAGTCTGCTTCCACGCAGGCTACTCGCCCGAGGACGAAAAGCTTGTAAATAACGATAAAGACGCGTTTATGCCCTACGTTGCCTATATCGACGAAAAAGGCAGGGTAACAGATACGATGTTCGACTCGGTTATGTTCCTTACCCTGCAGGGAAAGTGCCCTTCGGGCGCAAATCTTACGATTTCGGGCGCGCCGACGGTTATGAGCGACTGGATAGCTTTGCTCGACAGCTATTTTCACGAGGAATACAACCTGAACGCGCTTGACGCCGCGACTGCGGATATGAAAAAACAGCTCTCGCTCGATCCCGAATACAGAGTTTCGGTTTATTTGACCGTTCCCTACCCGAAAATCAGCGATAAGGACTTCGGCGATTATAACGGCGACGGCATTTCCGACAAGATTTCGGAATACGCCGATTGCCTTGCCGTAACCGATTGGTTTATGGGTGAGGTGGAAAAGCGGTTTGCCGAACGGAATTACGAAAATATTGCTCTGAAGGGCTATTTTTGCAACAGCGAGGGTCTGACAAGACAGAATTACGATTATGAATACGATTTCGCGCGCGATGCCGCCGAGCTTATGGAGAAGCGCGGGCTTAAATGCGTGATGATACCCTATTACCAAGCGGTTGGAATCGATGCGAACGACGAGCTCGGCTTCGAGGCGATGCTTATGCAGCCCAACCTTTCCTTTAACCCCGACCTTCAGGACGATCCCGCGGGGATGATGGAGGATTTCGCGGCAACTGCGAAGCAATACGGGCTCGGTATACAGATGGAAATCGCCGACGGCGTTCGTTGGGAGCCCGACAGGCTCGGCGCATTTTATATGCAATATCTGATTTCGGCAAGCCGAAGCGGACTTATGACCGACACAATCCACGCCTATTACAACGGCGCGGGCCCGGGTGTGTTTTATGATTGCGCCCACTCGAACAAGCCGAATATGCGCATTTATTACGACCTTACCCATAAATTTATAAAGGGAACGCTCGATTTTCCGCAGGAAAAGGTTAAAGAAGACTATGATAGCGAGCTTACCTGCAATATGGGCGAGGAGGTCTATTCCGAAACGGGCGTGCTCGGCGATTGGTATTGCAGTTATCGCATCACAGACCAGACAAACCACGGCTACACCGTTATGAACGACGGCGAAAAGAGCTTCAAGTACCGTCCCGACCGTAATTTCAGCGGCGAGGACTTCTTTGAGTATGAAATTTTGTACGGCGGCGAGGTTATCGCAACCCGAAGCATAAAAATAACCGTAAAGGGCGGCTCTGTGAGCGAAACGGAAGCGATAGAGAGCATTGATTGCGGTGCTGATGCCGAGCAGGGCGGCTCGATGGGCTTAATATTGGCGATTATTGCGGTTATTGCGGTATTTGCGTTGATTTTGGCTGTATTTTTGTCGAAAGCAAGAAAGAAAAAATGAGATTTTCGTGAGAAAAAGTCGAGATGAAATATTTCTTTTCGTGTTGTAGAATGATTACAACATCAGAAAGGAGATATGAAAAATGAGTTTGACAATGGCACGCGGCTTTTTTGACGATGAGAGAATTCGTATACTGCGCAGATACGGCGACAGATACGTTATGATTTTTATGATGCTTGTGGGTATTTCGGAACGGGACCTTCCCGACAGCGGATTATACCTGCAGAACGGGAAATCGATTTTAAAGGACGATCTGCCCGCAATTCTCGGCGTGGATATAGATACGGCGAAGAAGGCTTTTATGCTCTTGGAGTCGCTCGGGATGCTCGAAATCGACGACGGCGTTATATACGTAAATTACAGCGGATTGTTTTGCGAAAAGGCAAAAGCCGCAGGATAAAAAAAGAATCAAGCTTCACGGTAAAATGAAGCTTGATTTTTCTTTTTATTTCGTATTTTTGGGGTATATTGCTGCTTTTTGCTTAATTTAGCAAGCAGCGTTGATAATGGTTGCGAAATCGGGAGCCTTGAGAGAAGCGCCGCCGATAAGGCCGCCGTCAACGTTTTCCTTGCCGAGAAGCTCTTCGCAGTTCTTTGCATTCATGCTGCCGCCATACTGAATGGTGGTTGCTTTTGCAACGCAATCGCAGTAAAGACCTGCAACAACGTTACGGATGATGCCGCAAACCTCGTCTGCCTGATCAGCGGTAGCGGTCTTGCCGGTGCCGATAGCCCAAACAGGCTCGTAAGCGATGATGATATTCTTCATCTGCTCTGCGGTAACGCCCATAAGAGCGATCTTGGTCTGCATCGAAACGATTTCAGCGGTGATGCCCTGTTCGCGCTCTTCGAGAAGCTCGCCGACACAGAGGATAACCTTAAGGCCTGCTTCGAGAGCAGCGAGAACGCGCTTGTTAACGGTAACGTCGGTTTCGCCGAAGTACTGTCTGCGTTCGCTGTGGCCGATGATTACGTAGTTAACGCCGCAAGCAACGAGCATATCTGCAGAGATTTCGCCGGTATAAGCGCCGCTCTTTTCCCAGTGGCAGTTTTCTGCGCCGATTTCGATAGGCGAGCCTGCAGCAGCCTTAACAGCAGCGTCGATGTCAACGTAGGGTACGCAAGCGATAATGCCGCAGCCCGAGGTATCCTTGCCTTCGAGCTCAGCCTTGATAGCGTTGATAAGCTCAACAGCTTCTGCGGGGGTCTTGTTCATCTTCCAGTTGCCCGCGATAATAGCTTTTCTGAATTCCTTGTTCATAATTTATTAATCCTTTTGTAATGTTTTTGTTTATACCTTAATATTTCGGCAACAGCCGAAATATATCACTCCGCGCAAGCGGAATACAATGAAAATTCCATAAAAATCCGCGACAGGTGCGTGGATTTTTATACCTCAGAGCATTGCGAGTGTCGAGCTTTGCGAGGCGCGAGACGCGAGTGTCCAATGCTCACAAAACCCGCCGCTGCGAATTCCGATTAAAACGCTTGTCGTTTTAATCGAGAGCTTTAGCGATCGGTCATTGCCGCGATGCCGGGGAGCTCCTTGCCTTCGAGGTATTCGAGCGAAGCGCCGCCGCCGGTGGAGATGTGGCTCATCTTGTCGCCGAAGCCGAGGATGTTAACAGCCGCCGCAGAGTCGCCGCCGCCGATAATGGTGGTAGCATCGGTTTCAGCAAGTGCCTTTGCAACAGCGATAGTGCCTTCTGCGAAGATGGGGTTTTCGAAAACGCCCATAGGACCGTTCCAAACAACAGTCTTTGCCTTCTTAACCTTGCTTGCATAAAGCTCGCGGGTCTTGGGGCCGATATCGAGAGATTCCATATCTGCGGGGATTTCGTCAACCGAAACGGTCTTGGTTTCAACAACCGCGTCGATAGGATTGGGGAATTCCTTGGTGATGGTGCAGTCTACGGGGAGAAGGATTTCAACGCCGTTTGCCTTTGCACGCTCAAGCATTTCCTTGCAGTATTCGAGCTTTTCGTTATCTACGAGCGAAAGACCTACTTCCTTGCCCTGAGCCTTGAGGAAGGTGTAGGACATACCGCCGCCGATGATAAGGCAGTCAGCCTTGGTGAGAAGGTTTTCGATAACAGCGAGCTTATCTGCAACCTTTGCGCCGCCGAGAATGGTAACGAAGGGGCGAACGGGGTTGTTAACAGCATCGCCGAGGAACTTGATTTCCTTTGCCATGAGGAAGCCGTTTGCCGATTCTTCAACGTAGGAAGCAACGCCGACGGTAGAGCAGTGTGCTCTGTGAGCCGCGCCGAATGCATCGTTTACGAAGATATCGCAGAGAGAAGCGAGCTCCTTGGAGAAAGCTTCGCCGTTTTTGGTTTCTTCTGCACGGTAACGGGTGTTCTGGAGAAGAACCACGTCGCCGTCTTCCATAGCGGCAACAGCCTTTTTCGCATTTTCGCCTACTACGCAATCGTCAGCCCCGAAAACGACCTCTCTTTCGAGCTTTTCAGCAAGACGGACTGCTACGGGAGCCAAAGAGTATTCGGGCTTGGGTTCGCCCTTGGGCTTGCCGAGGTGCGAGCAAAGAATAACCTTTGCGCCCTGATCGAGAAGGAATTCGATAGTGGGAAGAGCTGCAACGATACGGTTTTCGTCGGTGATAACGCCGTTTTTGAGAGGAACGTTGAAATCGCAGCGAACGAGCACGCGCTTGCCGGCAACTCTGAGGTCTTCAACAGACTTTTTTGCGTTCATTTTGTTTTCTCCTGATTGATAATATTATTATTTTTATTTTTTTCGTTTTGATGGAATTTCATTCCAAATCAGTTTATTATATAACAAAAATCTTTGTAAATCAAGGGGTTTGCGGATTTTTTAGGCAATTAATCGAGATTTATCCGTAATTTTTCTCGCTATATTTATTGAATGCGTCGATCGTTCGGTTCACAGAGCTGTTTATCGACGAGCCGAATTCGATATAATCCGCCAGCGCGTCGGTCGTTGTACGGCGGATTTCGCTTATTCCGCTCGCATAAACGTATGCAAAATCGAAAACCGCGCTGTCTACGATCGATTGAAGCATTACCGTTTCGGTGTTATTATTCAGATATTGAACCACGTATTTCGCGATATAGGCGTCTCTGATAGTTTTTCTGCCTGCGGCGCAGGTTGCCTGTATAACCGAGGAAACGAAGCGTTTTCTTGAATCGTCGGCAGAAACGAGCGACATCGGCACCGAAATCACCCTTGCATCGTTGCCGACAAGGCTGTAATAGCCGTTTTGCGTTTCACTTAGCTTCGGCATAGGCAGTATTCCGTATTCCGAGCCCTTTTTCGTGCCGTCGCGCAGGGCGTAGAAATACGAAAGCTTATTCGAGAAAAATGCAAGCCTGCCCGAAGTGAACGCCTTCATCGCCTCGTTCGCCTCGAGAGGAAAACGGCCGCGCGTGTTGTAGCTCTTTACGAGCTTTCCGCACACCTCGGTCATATAAGCGGTTGTAAGCGAGAGCCCGACTTGGTTTTTATAGGTGTTTCCTACCACCTTTTCGCCGGTAGAAGCCCAGACAGCCAAGGGATAAACCCCTTCGCCGTAATAGGCACCGAAGCCGAAGGTGTCGAGCGCGATATCTGCCGACGATTTGTTGTAAACCGTCGGAGCCGCCGCTCTGCATATCTCGTTGAAGCTGTCCCAAGTCCATTTTCCTTGCATCACAAGGCTTTCTGGGTCCTTTTGCGCGGTTTCGTTCACAAGCTCGCGATTAAAATACAGAATATTTATTTCGTCGTATATCTGCGCCGTGGTGTCGGGAAGCAGGTAAAGCGTGCTGTTTGTTGCAAGGCTTTTTGCGTTCCGTTCGTCAAAATACGCGCTTCCGACGTCGAAATTCGGCAGGGTGTTCATATCGTAAAGCAGACCCGAGGTATAGAGCTTCACCGTCGTTTTCGCAGGGAGGCAGAGCATATCGCAGTATTGCACGCCTGCTTCAAGCGCGGTTTTTAGCTCGGAGGCAACCTTCGAGGGATCGACCTCTTTTGCAACGATCTCCGCGCCGTATTTATCGAAAAGAAAATCGTTTCTGTCCTCTACAGCCTTGTCCACAATGCCCGAAACGTCTTCTTCGTTATAAAAAACGGTCTTGTCGTTCGTTACGATGGTGAATTTGCGCCGTTTTATCTCGCCGTTTTCGTCGGTTTCGGCAGGAGGGAGTATTTCGTCGAGCTCCTCGTATACACCCTTCGATTCCTCCTCGGAGCTCGTTCGGTCGATATATTCCACGTTTTCGCAGGATGCCGCGAGCATAGCGATGCAAATCAATAAGAGCAATGAAATTAATTTTTTCAATATTATTCTCCGTTCGAGTGTTTCACGTGAAACGTTTTCGATTTGTTTCACGTGAAACAAAATGTTTGATTATATCGGCTCAACGATTACGGCTTCGTTTTCGGTGCCGAACGCAACGATTTTGAAGCTTGCGACGGTTCCTGCCGTAAATCGATAATCCTTTGCCGATTCCGAGGTTATCAAAGCCTTTGCGCCACAGGTGAGCAGTACGGGTATCGCACCGCTTTCATCACGGAGCAGAGGGAAGCCCTCGAATACCGAGTCGGCGTTTTCTGCGATAAATTCGAGCGCGGAAAGCTTGCGGTATCTGATTTTTGCGTCATAGATGTATTTTTCGGCGTTATTTGCCTCTACTGCCGCGGCTTCTGCTGTTGCGCGGTGGCGGTTGAGGTTTAGATTGCTCGGATTGCCCGAGGCGGCAATGCTTGCCTTTATTGCACGGTGCGCCAAAAGGTCGGTATAGCGCGAAACGGGGTGCAGGAATGCCACGACCTTATCGGATGCGCAATGCAGATTGTAAATCGGCTGTGTAGAATATTCGGCGCAGGGCAGACCTTGGAAAAGCGCCTCGCTCACAAAATCGTAATAGGGCGAGCCCTTTGCGTTTTTAATAATTTCCGAGGTTTTGAAATGGCAGGGGCATCCGTTATCCATACCGAGTATTTCGCAAAGATATTTTTCGGCGTAATCGTCGATGCTTCCCTGACCTATAAAAATGCAGGGCAAGCCGTGGTTATACATATAGCTTCCGACTGCGGTTGCGGCATAGTAACCGAGCTCGCGCACCATTGCGTGCGAGTCCGGCTCTGCTCTGAGCGAGAAGGATATCGGCTTTCCGTTTTCGTCGCGCTCGAATTTGCGGCGGTAGACCGTGCAATCGAGAGCTCCGCGTTCAAGGCGTGAGGTATACAAAACCGCGGCGAGCTCGTACATATCGGCGAGAATCGAGGTATAAGGCATATACTTATCGCGAAGCGCAAACACGCTCGACGTGTCGCTCGCAAGCCCGTATTGGTCGATTTCTTCATATATACACTTCTCGGAAACGCGTATAACGGATTCCTCAAAAGCCGCTGAAATCAAGGCTCCTTTGCTGTCGATGTCCAATAAAACGGACAACGCGAGTCTGTCTGCTCCTGCGCGGAGACTGCATATTCCCGAAGCCAAGCTCTCGGGGAGCATATCACTTTCGCTGTATTCGTTCCGAAGCGATGCGTGCCTTGCACGCGCCTCGATATCGAGCGGTGAGCCCTCGCAAACGTATTCCGCCACGTCCGCGACGTGTATACCGAGCTGCCAGCCGTTTTCGGTCTTGTAAACCGAAATTGCGGCTTGCGAAGGCTTTTCGCCCTCACTGCTGGCGAATGCGAGGATCGTTTTTCCGCGGAGATCGAGTCTGCGCGAAAGATACGACGATATTTTTATTTTTGAGGCTACAGCCGCCTGCTCGGCAGCGTTTTTCGAAAAAACGTTGCTTCGAGCCTGCTCGTTTTGGATATTCATAGCTGTTCCCTTTCATTATTATATATACTCACAATAATTTTACTCGTATTTCTCCGCAGTGTCAAGTGAATATTGTATTTTTCTAATAAAAAGAAGCGTCGCACCCCCGAGTCTTGCCCCGCTCTTTGCATCAGTGAACGAAAAAAACAACAAAAAAATATGCTTCCCGATATATCACGGGAAGCATACTTGTTAATATAAGTGAACGAAAATCAAGGATTTTGAGAAAAATCCGCGCTTTTCTCGGTCGGTTTACGCCTTTTTAAAGCGATTCGATGCTCGCCTTCAATTTTTCGGCAAGCTCTCTGAACTTGACAAGCTTTTCCTTTTCGGCATTAACCACCTTTTCGGGCGCTTTTGCAACGAATTCGGCGTTGTTGAGCTTGCCCTCTGCGCGCTTGATCTCGTTTTCTGCGTTCTGAAGCTCCTTTGTGAGTCTTTCGCGCTCGGCGTCGGTATCGACGATATCTGCAAGCGGGAGGAAGATTTCACAAGCGTTGGTTACGATGCGAACGGTGCCTTCGGAATCGCACTTATCGACAACCGTGATGCCCGAAGCGGACGCAAGACGTGTGAAGAAGGGCTCTTTATCTGCAAAAAGCTCCTTTTCGCTCGTTGCGATGATAACGTTTGCCAATCTCTTCGGGGGTACGTTCATCTCTGCACGGCGATTACGGATAGCGCGGATAGCGGTGAGCATAATATCCATATTGCGCTCGGATTCGGGGAAGTTAAGCTCTTCCTTAACGGTGGGATATTCGGAAATCATAATGCTTTCGCCCTTATGCGGCAGAGAAAGCCAGATTTCCTCGGTAATGAAGGGCATAAAGGGATGCAGAAGCTTCAAGGTGTTCGAAAGAACGTAGGTGAGCGTGTTCTGTGCCGCGATATTCGAAGCACTTCCCTTTTCCTGCAATCTCGGCTTTACAAGCTCGATATACCAGTCGCAGAAGATATCCCAGATGAAATCGTAAAGCTTGGAAACGGCGATACCGAGCTCGTATCTGTCGATATTCTCGCGTACCTCGCCGATAAGACGGTTATAGAGCGAAAGCACCCACTTGTCCTCTTCGGCAAGGGTGGAAATATCGATATTGTCGGTGTCGCAGTCGCGGTCGAGGTTCATCATAACGAATCTTGCCGCGTTCCAGATCTTGTTTGCGAAATTACGCGATGCCTCGAAGCGCTCGTCGGAGATACGCATATCGTTTCCGGGGCTGTTGCCGGTTGCGAGAGTGAATCTGAGCGCGTCTGCGCCGTAGGTCTTGATAACCTCGAGCGGATCGATACCGTTACCGAGCGATTTCGACATTTTTCTGCCGAGTGCGTCGCGCACAAGACCGTGAATAAACACGTCGGTAAAGGGCTTTTTGCCTGTATGTGCGAGTCCCGAGAAGATCATTCTCGATACCCAGAAGGTAATAATATCGTAGCCGGTTACGAGGGTGTTTGTCGGGTAGAATTTCTTGAGATCCTCGGCGTTTTCGTCGGGCCAGCCCATTGTGGAGAAGGGCCAGAGCGCGCTCGAGAACCAGGTGTCGAGCGTATCGGGGTCCTGAACCATCGGCTTGCCGCACTTGGAACAGATCGCGCTGTCTTCCTTGGTTACTACCAATTCGCCGCAGTCATCGCAATAGAAGGCGGGGATTCTGTGGCCCCACCAGAGCTGACGGGAAATACACCAGTCGCGGATGTTTTCCATCCAGTGCAGATAGTTTTTCGAGAATCTGTCGGGAATAAAGCGGATATCGCCGTCCTTGACAGCGTCGATAGCGGGCTTTGCAAGCGGCTTCATCGAAACGAACCACTGCTTCGAAACCATCGGCTCGATAACGTGGTGGCAGCGATAGCAGGTGCCGACGTTATGGGTGAGAGGCTCTACGGATTTGAGAAGTCCTGCGGCTTCGAGGTCTGCAAGAATCGCCTTGCGCGCCTCTGCGGTGGTCATTCCCGCATATTTGCCGCAATCGAGTACCTCGGGCTCGCCGACAGCGGCGGTACCGCGTGCAAGGCTGTCCTCATATTCCGCCTTGTCTGCCACGCCGGTCATTCTGCCGTCATAGGTAAATACGCGTACCAAGGGGAGATTATGGCGCTGACCGACCTCGTAGTCGTTGGGGTCGTGCGCGGGGGTGATCTTAACTACGCCGGTACCCTTCGTCATATCCGCGTGCTCGTCGCAAACGATGGGAATTTCCTTGTTTATAAGGGGAAGAAGCACGTGGCAGCCGTGAAGGTGCGCGTAACGGGGGTCCTCTGCGTTTATAGCAACCGCAGTATCGCCGAGCATGGTTTCGGGACGGGTGGTTGCAAGCTCAAGCATCTCGCCCGTTTCCTTAACGGGATAAAGGAGATGATAGAAATTACCGTTCTGATCGTCGTATTCTACCTCTGCATCGGAAATAGAGGTCTGGCAGGTGGTGCACCAGTTAACCATACGGTTTCCGCGGTAGATAAGACCTTCGTTATAAAGCTTAACGAAAACCTCTTTTACAGCCTCGGAGCAGCCGTCGTCGAGCGTAAATCTTCTCTTTGTCCAGTCGCAAGAGGAGCCGAGCTTTTTGAGCTGCTCGCAGATTCTGCCGCCGTAGGTGTTGTTCCATTCCCAAGCGCGCTCGAGGAATCCCTCTCTGCCGATATCCTCCTTGGTGATGCCCTCCTTGCGCATAGCCTCGACAATCTTTGCCTCGGTAGCGATAGAAGCGTGGTCTGTGCCGGGGAGCCAAAGGGTTTCGTATCCGCACATTCTCTTATAACGCACAAGGATATCCTGAAGCGTGTTGTCGAGTGCGTGGCCCATGTGAAGCTGACCTGTGATATTGGGGGGAGGCATAACGATCGAGAACGCCTCGCTTCCCTCTTTTCCTGCAGGCTTGAAATAGCCCTTGGAATCCCATTCGTTATAAAGTCTTTCTTCGAACTCCTGGGGATTATATTTCTTTTCAAGTTCTTTCATCTTTTTTTATTTCCTTTCAAAAAGGTATATTTTAAAAAAGGCATGTCATCCTGAGCGGAGCGGCATTTTTGCCGCGGAGTCGAACTTTTGACCGATTTATCGGGCAAAAGCAAACGAAAGTTAATTTCGTTTGGGATATATGCCTCGAATAATCAAAAGCTCAATTCGTCCCACTTTGGATTTTCTTTTTCAATAAGTTTATCTTTTTTCGCCCTTGTCCAACCCTTTAATTGTTTTTCGCGGGCTATTGCTTCTTCGATGTCGGCGTATTCCTCGAAATAAACAAGCTTTGAAATATTATACCTTTTGGTAAAACCGTCTATAAGCTTGTTTTTGTGCTCGTACAGCCGTCTTTGAAGGTCGTTCGTTACGCCGATATACAGCATGGCGTTATTTTTGGTGGTGATAATGTATGTGTAGTACATTTGTTGCGTATATCCTTCGACTCGCTCCGCTCGCTCAGGATGACAGACTCGCTCCGCTCGCTCAGGATAACAGGCTCGCTCCGCTCGCTCAGGATGACAGGCTCGCTTCGCTCGCTCGGATGACAGTTTATTTCTGAAGCATATTCATAACCAAGCCGGTCTTGAGCTTGGGATAGAAATAGGTGCTCTTCTGGGGCATTTTATCGCCTGCGAGTGCAACCGCTTTTATCTGGCTTACCTTGGTTGCGTTGATAAGGAACGCCGCGTCCGCCTTGCCGCTCTTGACCGATTCAATCGCCTCGTCAAGCGAGCGTGTATAGCGCAAATTAACCTGATTTGCCATATTTTCCTTATCGATTCCGAGCGCGTTTTCGAGCACGTAGGAGTGAAGAATACTTACGTCGAGATCGCTGTATGCGTCGCTTCTGTTGTCGATATTATGCTGTGCGCCGTCCTTCAATTCCATATAAAGAAAATCGTTTCCGCCGGTGTAGAGCGCGTATGCGTGTCCGTTTTCGCCCTTTTCGAGCGCGTTTTCGAGCTGATCGAGAGGGAGCACGCTCATGTTGAAGGAATCTGCACATTTATCTGCGATCTCTTCCCTGCAAACCTTTCGGTCTACGATAAGGCGGTGTGTCGGGAATACGACGAGACCCTTATCGTCCATATCGACGAGAGTCATCATAACACAGCTTGCGTCTGCATTTTCGGGGGGATTTACGAGCTGACGTCTGTAATTGAGCGCGGTTTCGTATCTGTGGTGTCCGTCCGCAATGAAAAGCTGCTTTTCGGCGAGCGCGTTCACGATATCGGAAATGCCGTTTTCGCACTCGATTTTCCACAGGCTGTGGGTAACCTCTTCTTCATCGGTGAAGCGGTGGATAGGTGCTTCCTTGGTCTTTTCGGCGATAATTTCCGCAATTTTGCCGCTTTCGTCGGAATAAAGCGAATAGATCGAGGAGAAATTACAGCCCGTGCCGCGCATAAGGTTCAATCTGTCCTGCTTTGCCTTTGTGAGCGTTTCCTCGTGGGGAAGCACGATTCTTTCGGAAAATTCGCAAAGCTCGACAAGGCATATAATTCCGGTGAGGCAGTATTCCCTGCCCTTGACCGCAAATTCCTCGCGGTATACGTAAATACCCGCCTTTTCGTCGCGTGCGAGAATGCCGTTGCCGTACCAATCGTTAAGCGTTCTGCCCGCTTCGTCGTATCTGTTTTCGCCGACGGGGAGCTCGAGACGAACGACGTTGTATTCGTTCCTCGCGATAAGCGCTTCTCTTTCGCTTTCCGAAATAATATCGTAGGGAGGGCAAACACAGCTTTCGATACTGCCTGCCTTTTCGGTAAATCTTAATGCTTTAATGGGTTTGATAACTGCCATTTCGTTTTTTCCTTTTATATGTAATAAATTTTATAACCTTTTAAGCTTTGCGTAGGTGCCCATAAGTCGCTTTACGCTTCCGTTGTCGAATTCGATCTCGTAAAGCATATCTGCGCCCATCGGGGTTGCGCTTATAATCTCGCCTGCACCGAACATAACGTGCGCCACTCTTGCGCCGACCTCAAAGCTTTCGATGCTTTTTTGCTCTTTTTGTGCGCTTTTGCGGACGTTTTCGAGATAATTGCTTCTGCTTTCCTGCATTTCGGAGCCGCTTTGCCCGAACGTCGAGCTTCTTTTGCGCAAGGGTCGGCACTCGCAAACGCTTTGCGGTATCTCCTGCGCGAATTTCGATATCTGCTTGAATTCGCTTCTGCCGTAGAGCATACGGTTTTCGACGTGGAGCAGATAAAGCGATTTTTTCGCTCGCGTTACCGCAACGTAGGCGAGCCTCCGCTCCTCCTCGCTGTCGCTGTCGGAGCTTTGACGCATTATCGGGAACAAGCCCTCCTCAAACCCCGCGATAAACACGGTGTTGAATTCCAAGCCCTTTGCCGAATGGACCGTCATCAGCGCGACCGAATCGTTTTCCTCTTCATAGCTGTCGAGGTCGCTGACAAGCGCAAGCTCGTTTAAAAATTCGTCGAGAGTCGGGTTTTCGCTCGTTTCGGCAAAAAGCTTCGCCGAGGAAACCAATTCGAGAACGTTTTGCTCTCTTTCCTCGCCGTTTTCCTCCTCCGCAAGCATTTTGCGGTAGCCTGTCTGCTCGATAACGTATGAAACGGTGTCCGAAAGGCTGTTGACCTCGCTGTATTCGCGCAGCTCGTTTATAAGCCTTGCGAAGCCCTTCAGCTTAAGCGCCGCGCGCGAAAGCTCGGGATAAGCGGTTGCGTTTTCGGCAACGGTGAGCATATTGACGTTCAGCTCGTCGGCAACCGTTGCCAGCTTTTCGACGGTGGCTTCGCCTATCGCGCGCTTCGGCAGGTTTATTATCCTTCGCAGACGTACCGAATCGTTCGGGTTCGCGATAACCGAAAGATAAGCGAGGATATCCTTAATTTCACGCCTTTCGTAGAACCTCAGACCTCCGAATATTTTATAGGGCATTCTCGATTTGACAAACGCCGTTTCGAGCGAGTTCGAAAGCGCGTTTACACGGTAAAGCACGGCGAAATCGGAATATTTCGCGCCCTTTTTCACCCTTTCCGCGATCGTTTCGCAGATAAAGTTTGCCTCCTCGACCTGAGTGGGCAGCTGAACTATGCGTATCTTTTCTCCGTCCTCGGCTTCGGTCCAGAGCTCCTTGCCCTTTCGCGAGGAATTGTTTTTTATAATTCCGTTCGCCGCCTCTAAAATGTTCCCGACAGAACGGTAATTCTGCTCAAGACGGATGATCTTCGCGTTTCCGTATTCGCGGTCGAATCCGAGAATGTTATCGACGGTTGCACCGCGGAAGGAATATATCGATTGGTCGTCGTCGCCGACAACGCAGACGTTACGCCTTTTCCCCGCGAGCAGAGCGACAAGCCTGCTTTGCGAGGGGTTGGTATCCTGATATTCGTCTACCAATATATATTGGAAATGCTCTCTGTATCTGTCGAGAATATCGGGATGCGATTCAAAAAGACGGTTGGTGAGCATTATAATATCGTCGAAATCGAGCGCGTTCGCCGCCTTCAGCTTTGCCTGATAGCTTTCGTATACCCTTGCAATATAATGCGCGAGCCTGTCCTTGCCCGCGTCGAGAAGCTCGTCGTGCGCGGTGCGGTCGCTTTCCTTCGACCTCGATATCGACTGCATAGCCATTTTCGGAGGAAGCGCCGATTCGGAAATATTAAGCTCCTTTAAAATTTCGGTAATGAGCTTTTTGCAATCGTCGGTATCGTATATAGTGAAGCTGTTGTTATAGCCGAGCAGGTCGATATGCCTGCGGAGAATACGCACGCAGACCGAATGGAAGGTGCCCGCCCATATATCGTTCGCGCTTTCGCCGAGTGTCGAAAGCAGACGCTCCTTGAATTCGCGCGCGGCTTTGTTTGTGAAGGTTATGCAAAGCACGCGGTAGGGCGCGGCGGGTGCAACGGCGCATTTTTTAAGTATTTCGCGGATATATTCGGGCTTGCCGCTCGCAAGCGCGCTTTTCATCGGTGCGATAAGCGCCTGCGCGTTTTCGGGAACCGAATTATCGGTCGCCGCTCTGCCGAAAAGGACGATATTTGCGATACGGTTGACTATAACCGTGGTTTTGCCGCTTCCCGCCCCCGCAAGCACGAGCAACGGGCCCTCGGTGGTATATACCGCTTCCCTCTGCATAGCGTTCAAAAAGCCGAAATATTTATCCAAAAGCGCTTTTTTGAGAAAATTGTAATCCATTTGCGCCCTCTCTTGAAGATAATCAATTCATTATAATATAATATATCAAAAAATGCAATAGTTTTTTGGCACTCTATATATTTTCGGGGGGAAGGTTTTTATCGGGTTTTCGCAAAACGGCAAAAATATCAAAAAATAGAAATTTCCCTCTTGCATTTTCATTTGCGATGGTTTATAATATACTCACCATAAAAGGGCACAATGCCCGAAAATTTTGTAAGGAGAAATTTCCAATGAAGAAGATTCTTTCTATTCTTCTTGTAGCAACCATGCTCGTTGCTATGTTCGTTATGCCCTCCGCGGCTGACGATAAGGTCAACTATGAACAAGAGTTTGACTTTCTCAAGAAGGCTCCCACTGTAGACGGCGAAGTTAAGAAGGGCGAATACGGCGCACTTCCCGTTCACTCCTACCCCAACGACAAGGAACAGTTCGAAGACACCGAACACAACAAGTTCGACAACACCGAATTTGATTTCTATGCAGGCTGGGATGCAGACTATCTCTACATGGCTTGGGTAGTTAAGGCTGAATACCACACCGGTCTTCCAGAAAAGGACTATAACGGCGACAACGTATTCGACGCTAACGACTACGGTTACATGTGGCAGTACTCCTGCGTACAGTTCATCTTCACCCCCGGCGCTCCCAAGAATGGCGAAACCACCTATCAGGCAGGCGCTTACGACGGTAACTACCTCGAAGTAGGTCTTACCCTCACCGATAAGGGCGAACAGGTTCGTGTTTGCTGGTGCAAGCCTACCGCTGCACAGGCTCTCGAAGTTAACGACTGGGACGCAGCTATCGTAACCGAAGGCGACACCACCACCTATGAAGTTCGTATTCCCTGGACCAAGTCCGGTCTCAACTCCACCGGTACCGGCGCTCAGTTCGGTCTTACCTATGCAGTTGCAGCACAGGATTTCTATGATACCAAGTGCGGTATGATCGAATGGCAGGACGGCGTTCTCGGCGGCAAGAAGGCTGACAACGCAGCTGTTATTACCCTTGCAGGCGGCAACATCGAAGAATCCTCTCTCGTTGTAGTTCCTGATAAGACCGAAGGCACCGTTCCCGCAGAAGCTGAAGGCAAGACCCAGATCACCATCGACGGCGTTAACACCGCTATCTCTGCTGAAATGGCTTACCTCTACACCGATCCCTCCACCATCGCTACCCAGAACACCAAGTGGGCTACCTGCGTTCTTCTCGCACCCGTTGAAGGTGAAGAAGGCGTATACAGCGTAGCTGAAGTTGTTGTTGGCGCAGGCGCTGACATCGCATTCACCACCGAGCTCACCGACGGCATGCTCGCATTCGCGGCTCACTCCGACGGTACCGGTGCAGGCATGGATCGTAAGACCGCTGCTACCAACCTCGCACTTGACTCCAAGGTTAAGTTCTTCGGCGTTGACTTCGATAAGGCAGACACCACCTACACCAACGCTATGTTCTACGTTCTCGAAGCAGAGGGCGAAACCTCTACCGAGGAATCCTCCGAAGCAGAATCTACCGCTGAATCCTCTGAGGTAGAATCTACCGTTGAATCCTCCGCTGCTGCTTCCGAAGCAGAATCCACCACCGCTACCGAATCCTCCGAGGCTGAAAAGACCGAAGAAGGCGGACTCGGCTGGATCCTCTGGGTCATCATCGCAGTTGTAGTTGTTGCAATCGCAGTAGTTGTATTCGTAGTTCTCAAGAAGAAGAAGGCATAAGCTGAGGCAGAAGCCTTAAACGAATAGCTTTTAACGAATAGCTTTAAACGCCCACTCTCGTTACGGGAGTGGGCGAATTTTATACCCCAAAAATGCAGGCATTTTCGGGGACCCCACACTTT
>JAGBWF010000142.1 GCA_017629895.1 Clostridia bacterium | reverse complement strand
GCTGTAGAAACCTACCGCAATAACAATTTCGTCGAAAGCAAAAAACGGATGCAGATTGCACGAACGGAGGCGAAGCTGTACGTAAAACAACTTGGTACTGCGAGCCGACGTTCGTGTGAAGAATAAAAAAGAACAGCCGTAGCTGTTCTTTTATTATTCGGTCTGCACCGTTTTCGATTATAAAACGCCTTGTGCCTTCATTGCATCAGCTACCTTAAGGAAGCCCGCGATGTTCGCGCCTGCGACGAGATTGTCTTCGCTGGATGCGTATTCCTTTGCTGCTGCGGATGCGTTTGCAAAGATGCCGTCCATAATGCCGCGAAGCTTTTCGTCAACCTCTTCGAAGGTCCAGGAGAGACGCATGGAGTTCTGGCTCATTTCAAGACCGGAAGTAGCAACGCCGCCTGCGTTTGCAGCCTTTGCCGGACCAAAGTAGATGCCGTTTGTGAGGAACGCCTCGATAGCATCGGGAGTAGAGGGCATATTCGCGCCTTCTGCTACGTACTTAACGCCGTTTGCGATAAGTGCCTTTGCATCGTCGCCGTTGAGCTCGTTCTGTGTAGCGCAGGGGAGAGCGATGTCGCACTTAACGGTCCAGATGCCCTTGCCTTCGGTGTAGGTTGCGCCTTCAACACGGTCTGCGTATTCCTTGATTCTGCCGCGTTCAACCTCTTTGATCTGCTTAACGATATCGAGATTGATGCCGTTGGGGTCGTAAACGTAGCCGTTGGAGTCGGACATTGCAACGACCTTTGCGCCGAGCTGAGTAGCCTTTTCGCAAGCGTAGATAGCAACGTTACCCGAGCCGGAGATTACAACGGTCTTGCCGACGAAGGTATCGCCCTTCTTCTTGAGCATATTGTCGGTGAAGTAGCAGAGGCCGTAGCCGGTAGCCTGCTTTCTTGCAAGCGAGCCGCCGTAGGAAAGTCCCTTGCCGGTGAGAACGCCGGTGAATTCATCACGGATTCTCTTGTACTGACCGAACATATAACCTACTTCTCTTGCGCCAACGCCGATATCGCCTGCGGGAACGTCGGTATCGGGACCGAGGTACTTCTGAAGCTCGGTCATAAATGCCTGACAGAAGCGCATGATTTCGTTATCCGACTTGCCCTTGGGGTCGAAGTCTGCGCCGCCCTTACCGCCGCCCATGGGAAGACCGGTAAGAGAGTTCTTGAAGGTCTGCTCGAAGCCGAGGAACTTGATAACCGACGAGCAAACGCTGGGGTGGAAGCGGCAACCGCCCTTATAGGGACCGATTGCGCTGTTGAACTGAACGCGGAAACCGCGGTTTACCTGAACCTTGCCGCTATCGTCTACCCAAGCAACGCGGAACTGAATGAAGCGTTCGGGCTCTACGATACGGTCCATAACGCCCGCCTCAACGAGATCGGGACGCTTTTCGATAACGGGTGCAAGAGATTCGAAAACCTCGCCCACAGCCTGAAGGAATTCCTTTTCGCCTGCGTTGCGCTTTTCGACCTGTGCGTAAAGATCAGAAAGATACTGGTTGTTGATCTGCATAATTATTTCCTCCGATAGTTAATCGTCATTTAGAATGGTTTATTATACAACTCTTTTTGCAGGATTGCAATAGAATTATTTCATATTTAGTTGATTTTTTCGAGAGAAATGCGTTTTTTTGCAACGTCTACGTCGATTACGCGCACTTTTATAATATCGCCGACCTTTACAACGTCGCTCGCGCGCTTTACAAAGCGGTTGGAAAGCTTCGAAATATGCACCAAGCCGTCCTGATGCACGCCGATATCGACAAACGCGCCGAAGTCCGCAACGTTGCGAACCGTGCCGACAAATTCCATACCCGTTTTGAGCGACGAAATATCCATCGCGTCGGTACGCAAAATCTGGGGAGGAAGCTCATCACGCGGGTCGCGTCCCGGCTTCAGAAGCTCGGAAACGATATCGTTAAGCGTGGGCACGCCGATACCGAGCTCGGAAGCGATTTTAGCCTCGCCCTTTTCCTCGACCTTTTTGGGAAGCTCAAAAAGCTTGCGCTCGCTAACGTCCTCGCGCGTGTAGCCGAGCAGTTTAAGAAGCGAATAAGCCGCCTCGTAGCTTTCGGGGTGGACCGCGGTGTTATCGAGCACCTCGCGGCTTTCGGGCACGCGGAGGAAGCCGACGCACTGCTTATAAGCCTTTTCGCCGATACCCTTTACCTTCAAAAGCTCGCTTCTCGTTTTAAAGCGCGAAACGGTGGTGCGGTATTCATATATGCTCTTTGCAATCTTCGAATTAATGCCCGCGATATGCGAAAGCAGGCTGACAGACGCGGTATTGAGGTCTGCGCCAACGCCCGAAACGCAGGATTCGACCACGCCTGCAAGCGAATTGTCGAGCGCCTTTTGCTCCATATCGTGCTGATACTGACCTACGCCGATCGCCTTCGGGTCGATTTTAACAAGCTCTGCAAGCGGGTCCTGCAGACGCCTTGCGATAGAAACCGCGCTGCGAAGCGATACGTCGAACTGAGGGAATTCCTCGCTTGCGAGCTTGCTCGCCGAATAAACCGAAGCGCCCGCTTCGTTCGTCATAATATAGCTTACCTCGCGGTCGAGCTCCTTTATCATACCCGCAACGAAAATTTCGCTTTCCTTCGAAGCGGTACCGTTACCGATAGAGATTATATCGACCTTGTGCTTGTTGATAAGTGCCTTGAGCTTCGCCTTTGCCTCTTCCTGCTTGTTCTGGGGCGGAGTGGGATATACGACGGTGGTATCGAGCACGTCGCCGAATTCATCGACAATGGCTATCTTACAGCCGGTTCTGTATGCAGGGTCGAAGACCATAACCACTTTGTTTCTCACGGGAGGAAGCATAAGCAGGTTTTTAAGGTTTTCACCGAAAACGCGTATCGCCTGCTCCTGCGCGTTATCGGTTATAGTGTTTCGCATTTCGGTCTGCACCGAGGGAGCGATAAGGCGCTCGTAAGCATCGTCGGTCGCTTCACGCACGTATTCGGTCGCCGAGCATTCACGCGCTGTAAGCATCTGACCGCGAAGGTAATCGAACACCTTGTCCTTTTCGACCTCTACCTTTACCGAAAGCACACCCTCCTTTTCGCCTCTGTCGACAGCGAGAACACGGTGCGAGGGCATTTTCGAAAGAGGCTCGGAATAGTCGTAATAAAGTCTGTAAACGCTGTCCTCCTCGGTTTTCGCCTTCGAAACGAGGTTGCCGTGCTTATATGTGTATTCGCGTATCCATTTTCTGAAATCGGCATTGTCCGAAACACGCTCGGCAATAATATCCTTTGCGCCGTTCAGTGCGTCCTCTGCCGTGTTTATCTTCTTTTCGGGGTTGAGGTAGTTTTCCGCCTCGGCGGCAATATCCACGCCCTTCTTCTGCTCGAGCATAAGCTCTGCCAAGGGGGTAAGGCCTGCTTCCGCCGCGATGCTTGCGCGGGTTCTGCGCTTGGGACGGTAGGGGCGGTAAATATCCTCCAACTCCGAAAGCGTTTGTGCGTTTTCGATAGCGTTCACAAGCTCTTCGGTAAGCTTGCCCTGCTCGTCGATAAGACGGGTAACGTCGGCACGGCGTGCATCGAGCGCGCGGTAAAATTCAAGCTTTTCGCCGAGCTCGCGGAGCTTTTCATCGTCGAGCGAGCCGGTTGCTTCCTTTCTGTATCGCGCAATAAAGGGAATGGTGTTGCCCTCGTCGATAAGGCCTACAGCCGCTTCGACCTGCGTTCTTTTTATTTTTAATTCCTCTGCAATTTTTGCAATTATATCCATTTGAATTTTCCTTCCAAATTATGCTATCTTAATGATAACATAAAATCCCGCAAATGTAAAGAAAAAAGAGCTGTATAAACAGCTCTTAAATGCTTATTTAACCAACTTTTCTCCGCATTTTACGCAGAATTTCGCGTCGGCATCGTTTTTTGCGCCGCATTTCGTGCAGAAAACGTTCTTTTTCTCGCCAACCGCCGCCGCAGTCGCATTCGCCGCGTCAACGCCGCCGTTATTCGTTATCATCTGCTCGATATGGCGCACGCGGTTTGCAAGAATACCCTTGGGCGCCGCGCCGTAAAAGCCGTCGATTCCGCTTTCTCCGACGTAAACACCGGGAAGAAGCGCGGTTTTTATCCAAGCCTCGATGATTATAACGGTTTTGCTTGCCTGAATTTTTACAAATGTAGGCGCGCTGACCCAGCCGCTTCCCTTTTTATAAACCTGCTCGCCGTCGAAATCGCGGTATTCATAGCCCTCGCTGAGCAGATATTTGTGAATATCGGGCATCAGAAGCTCGTGCACACCGTTTGCGAATCTGAATTCTCTGTGGTATCTTGACATTTTTTGCACCTCGTTTTTTGTTTAATCTATCTTTTCAAAGCCGACGATCACGTCGCTTCGTTTTCCGTATATAAATCTTCCTTTTCCGGTGTCGTACCGTTCGCCGCCGACGATCGCATCCCAAAGCAGAGTCGTTCCGTCCTCCAAAACGACGTATTCCCGCGTTCTTCCGTGGGTGCGCCTTGCGATTATTTCGTATTCCGAAACAACGTCGCAATAATCTTCAAGCACAGAATCTGCAACCGCGCCGAAAAACGATACCGAAATCACAAGCATACAAAAGCAAACCGCAAGCACGGCGCAGGCATCGGCGATCACCTTAAACCCCGCCTTCTTTTTGCTTTCCTGCTTTCTGCGGTTGAATTTTCTTAGCTTCTTTTCGTAATTTTCGTTATCCTTGTTGAGCGCAGGTTCTTTTTTGCAAGCCTTGCGGTATATAGAAATTCTCTTTTTAAGATCAAGTATAACGCCGTAAAGCGCAAGCGCGATAAGGGCAAGCATAATGCCGTGAACGATAATTGCCGTTATCAAACCGCCCTTATCGATCGGAATACCGTTATAGCTGTTCATTTTGTGTTCCTTTCTACCGACAGCAGATAAAGCGTTTCGCCTTCCACGCGGAACTTGATTTCATATCCGCCGAACGCCATACCGTAAACACGGTCTTTATCGTCGTGATACTGCGGGCGCGGGTCGCGCGCGAGTATTTCGAAAAGTCCCGCCCTCTTGCTTTCGGGCAGCTTGTTTATAACCGAATTTTCGTCAACCACCGCAAGCGTTTTTCCGCTATCACGCGCAAATCCGCCCGAAGCGCCTTCTATCGCATCGGCATAGGGCAAATAGGGCTTGATATCGTAAATCGGTGTGCCGTTCATAAGGTCTGCACCCGAAACGATAAGAATATCGCCCTTTCCCTCCTTGTGCTCGACGCGCAAAAGCTTTACGCAGGAAAGCGCAAGGCTGTTCGGACGGTAGGGCGAGCGGGTTGCGAACACCCCTACCCTTTCGTTACCGCCCAAGCGCGGCGGACGCACCGTGGGCGACCATTCGGCACGGCGTGCTTCCGAAAAGCTCCAGATAAGCCATATATGCGAAAAATCCTCTATCCCGCGCAAAGCGTCAGCAACGCGGTATTCGGGAGTGAACACTATTTCGGAGATCAGCGAAGAAGCAAGCCCGCTCTGACGCGGCACGCCGAACTTTGTTGTAAGGTCATTATATATGTAAGCAATGGGTTTTATCGTGTATTCGTCGTTCATCTCCGCGCCTCCTTTGTTAATAGTCTACCACATAAAACAAGAAAAATCAAGTCGCTTCAGCAATTTAATTTTTCATCAGCTCAATAACGACCTCGACCATTTTTTCCATGCTCTGAATCGGAATAAATTCGTGAATGCTGTGGAAATTCGCGCCGCCTGTCGAAAGGTTCGGGCAGGGCAAGCCCATATAGGAAAGCCTTGCGCCGTCGGTGCCGCCGCGAATAGCGACTATGCAGGGCTCGACGTTCACGC
Organism: Clostridia bacterium; assembly: GCA_017629895.1. GTDB lineage: Bacteria > Bacillota > Clostridia > Oscillospirales > CAG-382 > Coliplasma. The sequence continues at coordinate 682 of JAGBWF010000142.1, read as the reverse complement.
GTTCCATTGCCTTCACTGCGTTGTCGATAATATGCATGTGGGGCAATATCTTTTCGCGCATATTGTAATAGCTGTCGCGCATCGAGAGCTCGAACGTGTTTTCGCCGTAAACGCCGTTAAGATAGCCGCAAAGGTTTTTCATAAATTCCTTGCGGGCTTCGAACTTCTGCATATCGTGATCACGGATGATATAATGCAGAGTAGCTGTCGTTTCGTCGCCGCTCATGCCGCCGAGGTGATAAAAGCCCTCGTAGTTTTCGGTGTGTGCAGGCGTTTCTGCCGCAGGCAGCATATTAATAAATTCCGCGGCAAGAAGGCTTGCGTTCTTCATTTTATTCTTCGCACTGCCGGGGTGGATATTAACGCCGTGCACGGTTATTTTCGCAGATGCGGCGTTGAAGTTTTCGTATTCGATCTCACCGAGCTCGCCGCCATCGACGGTATACGCCCAATCGCAAGCAAAGCGCTCGACGTCGAATCTGTCCGCGCCTCTGCCGATTTCCTCGTCGGGAGTGATGCAAACGGCAATTCTGCCGTGGGAAATTTCGGGATGAGCTATAAGATATTCAAGCGCCGTGAAAATTTCTGCAATGCCCGCCTTATCGTCCGCACCGAGAAGGGTCGTGCCGTCGGAGGTTATGATATCACAGCCGATATATTTTTCGAGATAAGGAAAGTCCTT
>JAGBWF010000141.1 GCA_017629895.1 Clostridia bacterium | reverse complement strand
GTCTTATCTCTCTGCGGTTGCTTGAGCACGGTTGCCAGCTCATAGATATCGTCGCCGATAACCGCCGAGAAAATCTTTTCGGTTTCCCCGCTTACAAAGCTATAGGAGGTGCCGAGCGTGTTTTCGGTTACGGTAAGAGCAGGCTTTTCGGGAATATCGAAGATCCTGCAATACGGAAATTTTCCGAAAAGCGCATCGGTATCCACCTGCGCCTCGCTCGCACTGCCGTTATCGACCGAAACAGCCTTTCCGTTTGCAACGTAGTTTTCGGCGTTCGCCGATACACCGAGATAGGTCTGGCTGAATATTACGCTCGCCTTCTTTTCCTCTCTGTCGCAAGCGAGGTCGCCGAGCGCATAATAGAGCGTAACACCCTTGCCGAAGTTGATTTCGATCATATACTGTCCCGAAAATCTCGGCTCGGAATTTGTCGAAGCCACCGCCTGAGTAAGCGCGTTCAGGCTTTCGACGTCGGTTTTCGAATCGCCGCATGCACAAAGCAGGAGCGAGAGCGAAAGAATTAAAATAACTGCTTTTCTCATTTCGTTACTTTTTCGCCGTTGACGTATGCGATAAGCTTTTCTCTTGCCTCGTTTACGTCCTCAACAAGCGCATAATAGCTTCCCTCTCCGTCGATAGTGAAATAGCATTTCGAGGAGGAAACGCGATAGAAGACTATCTCGGGCGAGTTGGTTTCGGTATATATCTTGATTCTGAGATATTCGACAGGCTTTTCGCCCTCTACAGCCTTATATTCGTCCTGCATATAAATGCCGATTATCGACTGATAGAGATATTTGAAGCTGGTTACGTCGCAGCTCTTGCCGTCGTATATAACCTCGCCGAGCTTGCCCTCGGAATCGAGAGAAAGGTCGAAGGTATAGGTCTTTCCGTCGGCAGAAATCTCCATTTTGCTTATATCCACGATATATATCGAGAAGAGCGAATGGTCGAGATATTCGACGATATTCCAGGCAAGGAAGGGAGCGGTTTCCTCCGAGACCTCAACGATAACGTCGGTCGTCGCGTTGACCTTCTGACCGTTCACCTCGCCGTTAAAGGTAGAATAAACGTAATATTTGCCGTTTTCGTTACGCTTCGAAACGTAAAGGTCGGTTACAACGCCGTCGTATTCGAACGCAAAATGCTTATCGGGGTTGTCGAGACCGTATTTTGCGAGAATATCGGTCTTAAGGCTCGTTGCGTCGCCGTTATCGCCGATACCGCAGGCAACCACGCTTTCACCCTCGAGTGCCGCCATATACTGAACGAAGTTATTGAAGTTCGACATATCGAGGAAGGAATAGTTCATTCCCGGCTGGATGTAGCTCGAAGGAGCGGTGAGCTTCCATTGACCGCCGATCGCGCTCGAGGGCTGTGCATCGTCGCCGTCAACGTAAATTCTTATTTCGTCCATAACGACGTAGGTCTTGCTCTTCTGGGGCACGTCGAACGCGATACGGATGAATTTAACGACGTTTTCATCGTTAAACGAAAGCTCGTACCTCTTAAGCGATTTATCGTTATGCGATATCGAAATTTCGCCGTTTTCGATATCGTGCCAGTTAACGCCGTCATAGGACTTTGTAAGCGTTACCTTCGAAGGAAGATAAGCACCGTTTGCCTCATCGCGAAGCAAGCCGAAGGTTACCTTGTATTCGCCGTTTTGACCGCTTCTTGCAAGCGCCGCGTCGATATAGGTATCCTTACCGTTCGAGCTTGTAAAGCCGCCGAATATATCGATGTGCTTGTGCCAGCCGTCAGAATAGCTTGTATATACGTCGGCAGAGGTCTTATCCGAAATAACCGTCGAAAGCGAGGAATTGTCGATAGCGGCGAGGTTGGGTGCCGCGTTAAAATCGCCCATACGCTTTGCAACGGCGCTGATATTGTCGCCGAACAGGTCTATTCTTATATTATCAATGGTAAGAAGCTGCTCGTTATTGGTTATCGGGTTGACGATAGTCGGCTTCATTATTGCGGTTTCGGGAAGTCCGATCGAATTTACAACCGAATCGACGGGCATAAAATATATAAAATCCTTGCTCGTGTTGCGGACGAGCTTATCTGCCTCGCCCTCTTTTTCGGAGGGGTCGAAAATACCGCCGATATAACGCGCGTAATAATAACCGCCTGTCGAGGAAAGCGCGCCGATATAAACCGAATGAAGCGCATAATTGCCTTCGCTATCGGCATCGGTTACAATAGAATAATACGCGGTTGCCTTTTCCTTATCTCCGAGACCGTAATTTTCCCAGCTTTTTCCCTCGGGAATAGACATTTTGCCGTGTGCAACGGGATAACGGCAGTTTGTGGTAAGCTGAGAGAACATTTCGTCGTTATAGGAAACGGCGCGCGAGGAGCCGAAATAAAAATCGGTGCCGTCCTTGTATATCGAGTATTCACCGTGGCTGTTGCCGATCGTCAAAAACGAAATCTGGCTTCTTTGAAGCGCGGGGAAAATAAAGGGTGCGCCGTTTGCGGTAACGGTATCGCCGTCGGTATCATAGCCCGAAAGCGCACGGAGCGAAACGGTAAGCGCTTCCCTGCCCGAAAGCGAAAGAATTGCGTTTGCTATAAGGCTTTCACCGTCGAAGGCGTAAACCGTGCCGTCGTGAAGCTTTTTGAAAAAGTCGTCGAACGCGATGTCCTTCGATTTTCCTTCGGCTTCTACCCTGACACCCACAAAAGAGTCGATATCCTCTGCTTCGAGCGAGATATCGCGGTCGGTGGCGGCAATAACCTCGGAAAAGCGATAGATCATTTCCCACTCTTCCTCGTCGCCGTTATAGCCCGAAAGCTTTATAACGGTATCCTCATCGATTTCGGAAAGCGCGTTCTTTACCTCGTCGGTAAGGGTATAAAAGGGGTCGCCGACTTCTTCGATACCGCTGTCCTTGAAAAACACCGCGTATGCGGTAAACAGCAAAGCAGCCGCAAGCAAGCCCGCAATACCCACGATTATTTGTTTTTTCATTTAAATCATCCTTTTATCAGAGCCTCGCCGCAAGAATTATGCTTTATCGGGCGGCTCAGTTATTCATTTGAATAGCTATCCTAACTAATTTTCGCACGGGAAATAATTCTATCCCCCGTGCGATTAGCTTTTTTACATATGTCTTCTGCGGAAGAATACCACGATACCGAATATCATAACGACCGCGGGAAGCACGGTGCAGATAGTCCAGGAAAGGAATCTTGCCGTTCCCGTTTCGATATTCAATGCTGTCGAGCCGAAGGGGCGCGATTCTATATCGGGTGCAACGCGGTTCGACGAGAAGATACGCGCCGAAGAAAGAACCACGCGCTTATTTCCGTAGTTTTCCGCCAAAAGATGCGCGGTGTCGGCAAATTCGGTACTGCCGATAAGCGAAACGTAGGAATACTCGGTAACGTTGTTTTCGCCGTAGCCGTATTTTGTCGAAAGAAGCATCAGAGGCATTTCGCCCGTAGTGCCCTCCTGCGATTCGGTTGCCGATTTTGCGGTTTCATAGGTGGTGAGAACCGTTTCTACCATAAAGGAGTCCTGCGTCAAGCCGTCGCGGACAACAAGCTCTACGCTTTCGGGAAGCGCGGTCGCTATCGTGCCGCCCATATCGCTTACAGTCTTGCGGATCTGGTATGCCGCGCTGCCGTTTTGCGATTCGGCATCGACTGTCGGATATTTCGCATTGATGGTGCTTGCCTTGCCGCCGAGCGAATGGTCGGCATCGGTAATACGGTACAAGGGCTTATAATCGATACCCCAGTTATCGCTGAGCATCGACTGAAGGTTGGGGAGCGCAGTCGTCTGGGAATCGACGAAAACCATATAGGAATTGCGCGCCGCGAGGTATTTTGTGATCTTATCGGTTTCAACGGTGGTAAGATCGGTTATAGGGTCATAGGTGATAAGTATCTCGGTGCGGGGGTCGATATCCTGAGATTCGAGATTTGCAGTCTTTATCTCGAAGCCCGCGTCCTGAAGCACGGCAGCAAGACCTGCTACCGAGGAGGTATAGTTAATAAGACCGTCTGCGCCGATAGGCTCGCCGTTTCCGTAGGTCAGGGTTACGACCTGCGATGCGGTTATCGAGCTCTGAAGCATTGCGGTGGTGAAGCGGTATTCGCCGTTGAAGGAGTGATACGCGCCGTTTTCGTTAAGCGTGAAGAAGGAAGCAAGGTCGAGCACGCGGTAATGGTGCTTGCCCTGAACGATAACGCTCGTAGCTGAAAGCTTGGTTGCCGATTCCTCGAGATACTTCTTTTCGAATTCGGGATCGGTATCGAGCTCCTTATACTGAACCTTTATCGTGCCCTTTTCGCCGCTGCCGTCAAATTCGCGCTGATACGATTCGGCGAGGTCGCGGACGATACCGGTAAGGTTAATGCCGTTGTATTTGTTTTCCGCCATATCGAATCTGTCGCGGGCGGACATAAACGTAATTGTAATATCGAGGTCCTTGCCGAGCTCTGTCAAAAGTCTTTCGGATTCCTCGCCGACAGAGGTGAAGTCCTCCTGAGTCAAGTCTACGGTAATATCGCCCGAAAGCGAAAGTCCCGAGAAAATAAGGTTTACGCCGATAACGAGCGCGATAAATATAACCGTAAATCCGACCGAAAGCGAGCCGTATTTATAGCGTCTGTTATCTCTTACGGCGGTATTTTTCTTGTTGCTCATCGTTTTTTACCGCCTTTCTTTATGCCCAACGGCGTTTTTCGATAACGCGCGTTGTGAGGAATATTGCGATAGCCGCAAGGCTGATGTAATAGATTATTGCGGAAATATCAAGCATCTGGTTGGTGAAGGGCTCGAATCTGTCTACAACCGAGAACCACTTGAACACCGTGCGCCAGAAGGTATTTTCGATACCGTCGGCGATAAAGCTGATAAGAAGCATAGCCGCGTTCACGCCCATTGCCGAAACAGCCGCGATAAGCTGGTTTTCGGTAAGCGACGAAAGGAACACGCCGACAGCCAAAAACGCCGCGCCGAGCAGGAAGATGCCGAAAATGTTCATAAATATCGAAGCCGCGTTCGGTGTGCCGTACATAAAGAGAAGCACGAAATTAAAGCTGTTTGCAACGAAGGTAGCCGCAAAAACGGTGAGTGCGGCAAGATATTTGCCCAAAACGATACCGAGTATCGAAACAGGGCTTGTGAGAAGAATCTGGTCGGTTCTGCTCTTTCTGTCCTCCGAGAAGGATTTCATTGTAAGAAGCGGAAGAAGAACGGCAAAAATCGCCATCATATAGAGAAAATATTCGCCGAGAGAGCTTGTGCTCGGGGTTGCGAGCATAAGCGTTGTCTGCGAGAAGATCAAGCCCGAAACGACAAGAAACATACCGCAGAAAATATATCCGATAGGTGTGAGAAAATATGATTTCAGCTCACGCGTATAAATTGCAAACATTTATTTCACACCCTTCCTTGCTTTTTTGCCGACTTCCTTGTCCTTTTCCTTGCCGACAAGGCGCATAAAGATATCCTCGAGGCTGAGCTCCATACCCTCGAGACCGATAAGCGGCCAATTTCTGCCCGAAAGAAGCGCGAAAAGCGGCTTTCGGATATCGACACGCTCCTGAGATTCGATCATATAGCTGATACTGTCGGTATCGCGCTTGCCGAGAACCTCTGCGGTTTTGACGCCGCCGAGCGAGCGGAGCGCCTTTAATACCTCATCCTCGGGGCCGACGATCTTCGCAACGAGCTTTCTCGAGCCGTCTACCGCGTTTATAAGGTCCTCGGTCTTTTCGTTTGCGACGATTTCGCCCTTGTTTATAACGACGATTCTGTCGCAAACCGCCTGAACCTCGGGCAAAATGTGTGTCGAAAGGATTATGGTGTGCTCTCTGCCGAGCATTTTTATAAGATTTCTTATTTCGATTATCTGACGCGGGTCAAGACCGATAGTGGGCTCGTCGAAAATGAGCACCTTCGGGTTGCCAATAAGCGCCTGCGCGATACCGACTCTCTGGCGGTAGCCCTTCGAAAGATTCTTTATAAGACGGTTGCCAACGTCCCAGATCTTTACAACCTCGCAGATCTCCTTTAAGTGCTGCTTTCTCGGAAGCTTACAGCCCTTGAGGTCATATACGAAGTTCAGATATTCAAGCACAGTCATTTCGACGTAAAGCGGAGGGATCTCGGGTAGGAAGCCGATATCCTTTTTCGCCTTTAAGGGCTCCTCGAGTATATCGGTGCCGTCGATTTTGACACTGCCGCTGTCGGCGGAAAGATATCCTGTTATAATATTGAGCGTGGTGCTTTTGCCCGCGCCGTTCGGACCGAGAAAGCCGAGAATTTCGCCTTCCTTGACCTCGAACGATATTCCGTTTACCGCGTGCTTATTACCGTAGCTTTTTCGTACGTCAGTAATCTCTACCATTTTTTCAGTTTCCTTACTTTATTTATCTTCTTTTACAATGCTTATACCGAGCTCGGCAATCGCTTCTGCCGGTACCTCTGCGGGACAGTCGGTCATAAGCTCCTTTGCGTTTTGCATCTTGGGATATGCAACTACGTCGCGCAGGCTGGTTACACCGAGCATCTGCATAACGAGACGGTCGAGACCGATACCCATACCGCCGTGAGGAGGTGCACCGTAACGGAACGCCTCGAGCAGATAGCCGAATTTAACCTCTGCCTCCTCCTTCGAAAGACCGAGAAGGTCGAAAATCTTCGATTGGAGTGCGGGCTCGGTTATTCTTATAGAGCCGCTCGAAAGCTCGATGCCGTTGAGAACGAGGTCGTACGCCTTTGAGCGTACCTTGCCCTTATCGCTGTCGAGATATTGTATACATTCGTCCATCGGGCTGGTGAACGGATGGTGCATTGCAACCCATTCACCCGATTCGTAATCATATTCGAAGAACGGCATTTCGACAACCCAAAGGAAGTTATATCCGCTTCTTTCGACGCCCAATCTGTTTGCCGCCTCTACGCGAAGCTGACCGAGCTGTGTGAGCACGCGGTTGTTATCGCTGTCGGCGAGAATGAGCAGAATATCGCCCTTTTCGCAATCGGTCGCGGTGTAGATCGCGTCGAGATCGGCTTCGCTCATGTGCTTGAGTATCGAGCCGCTGTCGGTATCGGCTCTCTTCAGCCAAGCCATTCCCTTTGCGCCGCAGCCCTTTGCGTATTCGCCGAGCTTATCGATTTCCTTGCGCGAAAGCTTTTCGGCATAGCCCTTGAGGTTTATGGCGCGAACCGAGCCGCCCGCCGCGATAGCGTCTGCAAATACGGGGAATTCGCATCCCTTAAGCGAATCTGTAAGATTTACGATTTCCATACCGAAGCGAAGGTCGGGCTTGTCCGAGCCGAAGCGCTCCATACATTCACGGAAGGTATATCTGGGAAGCGGAGTGGGAATATCGACACCCATACAATCCTTGAAAATATGCTTGATAAGTCCTTCGCCGACTGCGAGTACGTCATCGGTATCGACGAACGACATTTCCATATCTATCTGGGTAAATTCGGGCTGACGGTCTGCGCGGAGGTCTTCATCACGGAAGCAACGCGCGATCTGGAAGTATTTATCGAAGCCCGCAACCATCGAAAGCTGCTTATAAAGCTGAGGAGACTGCGGAAGCGCATAGAACGAGCCCTTATGCACGCGTGAGGGCACGAGATAGTCGCGCGCTCCCTCGGGCGTGGATTTGATAAGTATCGGGGTTTCTATTTCGATAAAGCCCTGACCGCAAAGATAATCGCGGACGGACTTCGCAACCTTTGCACGAAAGATAATATTATTCTGAAGCACGGGACGGCGAAGGTCGAGATATCTGTGGGTAATTCTCAATTCCTCGTTCGTCTTGCAATCGTCGGTGATTTCGAAGGGGGGCGTTTCGCTTTCGCCGAGGATCTTTACCTCGCTTGCGAAAATTTCGATATTACCGGTGGGGATATCGGGGTTTTTGCTCGAGCGCTCTCTTACCGTACCGATCGCCGCAACGACGTATTCGCTCTTTAATTCGAGTGCCTTTTCAAAAACCGCCTGCTCGCTGTTTTCATCGAATGCGAGCTGAACGATACCGCTTCTGTCGCGAAGGTCTACGAAAACAAGACTGCCGAGCTTTCTTGCCTTCTTCACCCAGCCCATAACGCAAACCTGTTCGCCTATATTTGCTTCTCTTAAATCGCCGCAATAGTGTGTACGGCGTTCTTTTCCAAGTAATTCTGCCATTATATGCCTCTTATTTTTTAATCTCTTCTGTTATAGCCTCTGCGGTAAGAGCAACCCTTACCCTTTCGCCGCCGCGCATATCGCGGAGCTCGGCAAAGCCCTCGGCAAGCTCGTTATCGCCGACGACGAGAACGTAATCCGCGCCTGCCTTATCGGCGTATTTCATCTGTGCCTTCAGGCTTCTGCCGCAGATATCGGTTTCTGCCGCAATTCCCTGCTCGCGCAGTCTTTGCGCAAGAATGAACGCGCCGTTCGAAGCACCCTCTCCGAGCGGTGCGATATAGATATCACAGCCTGTTTTTATATCGGGAATAAGATTTTCGTCCTTCAATGCCTGAATAAGACGGGTTATGCCCATACCGAAGCCGACAGCGGGAAGCTCGGGGCCGCCGATCGAGGAAAGAAGCCCGTCGTATCTGCCGCCGCCGCAAACCGTGCTCTGTGCGCCGATAGAATCGACGGTAAATTCGAAAACGGTGCCGGTGTAGTAATCAAGACCTCTTACGATAGAGGGATCGACGGTATATTCAACGCCGCAGGCATCGAGAAGTGCCTTGAGCTTTTCGAAATGACCTTCACAGTCGCCGCAAAGATGCTCGAGCGTTTTGGGCGCGTTCTTTGCGATGCCCGAGCAGATCGGGCTCTTGCAATCGAGCACGCGGAGGGGATTTTTCTGCAATCTTTCCTTGCAGGTATCGCAAAGCTCGGATTCGTATTGCGAGAAATATTCAAGCAAAGCCTTGCGGTAGGACGGTCTGCATTCGGGACAGCCGATAGAATTTATACGAAGCGTTACCTTTGTAAGCCCAAGCTTTTTGAAAAGACTGTCGGCAAGCAAAATCACCTGCGCGTCAGCCTCGGGCATAGAGCTGCCGTAGAGCTCGGTACCGAACTGCCAGAATTCGCGGCTTCTGCCCGCTTGGGGCTTTTCGCGGCGGAAGAAGTTCGAAAGATAAAAGAGCTTCAGAGGCATTGCGCCCGCATATAATCCGTTTTCGATGACAGAACGGGCAACGCCTGCCGTTCCCTCGGGTCGAAGGGAAAGACTGCTCCCGTCCTTATCGATAAAAGTATACATTTCCTTGCCGACAACGTCGGTAGTGTCGCCCACGCCGCGACAGAAAAGCTCCGTCGATTCGAAGGTGGGCATTCTTATTTCGGAAAAGCCGTTGATACGCGCGGTTTCACGCACCGCGTTTTCGATATATTGCCATACGCCGATATCGGAAGGAAGGATATCGAGCGTACCCTTGGGTTTCTGGATTTTGCTCATCTTTTATATTGCTCCTGAATTTATATTGCACCCGAACCGCTGCGTATATTTGCACGCCAATCGAGGTCGCCCCTGTCGAGCGCGAGAACAAGCACCTCTGCAGTCGCGATGTTAGTCGCAACAGGCACGGTGTATTTGTCGCAAAGCTTAACGAGATTAAGCTCGGTTTCGGCATATTCGGTATCGTTGTTGGTATCGCGCAGAAGGATAAGCACGTCAACCTCGTCGTATGCGATCTTCGAGGCAACCTGCTCTATTCCTCCGTGCGAGCCGGAAAGTAATCTTTCTATGTTAAGTCCGGTAGCTTCGGCAATATATTTGCCGGTGATAGCTGTCGAACAGATATTATGACGGGAAAGTATTCCGCAATAAGCGATGCAAAATTCGGTAATGAGCTCTTTTTTCTTGTCGTTAGCGATAATTGCAATATTCATAATCTATTCCTCCCTTGTTTCCCTGCTTGTGTGTTGTTGAATTCCCTTATAAGAGCTCCTTTTTTTGAGCGATTCCGCACCCTCGAAAAGAAGCACGCGGTTTCCGCATAAGCGGTTCGCGATATTATAGAACGCCGCCTCCCATTTGGAAGCCTTCTTTTTCATATCGCCCATAAACGAAAGCTCTGCCGCCTCCTGCGATGCCTGAAGCCTTTCGCAATATGGCACTACCCCGAGCAGACGCACCGAGGAGCGATTGATAATATCGACGATATCGGGCAGACTTCCCTTTTCGGCGAAGCTTGCGCGGTATCCGTTGACAATGAGCGATTGCTTGCTTATCCCCATCGCCGAAAGCCTTGCGGCTGTTTTTTCGGCAGCGCGAACCGAGGTGGACTGATGAAGGGTTACTATAACCGCCTCGTCCGCCGTTGCGGCGAAGGACATATAGTAATCGGTCATTTCTGCGCAGGAATCGATAATAACGAAATCGAAATCGGCGCGGACCTCGTTGATAAGCGCGGCAAATGCCGCTTTGGGTATTTTTGTGTCGGCAAGGTTCATCGGCGCGGGGATAAAGGAAAATCCCGTTTCTCCCCCGACCTCGCACATTGCCGCCATAGGCGAGCATCTCCCTGCGAGCACGTCGCTGCAATCAAAAAGCATTTCGCTTTCCAATCCGAGCACCATATCCATGCACCGCATTCCGAAATCGCCGTCGATGACGAGCACCTTGTTTCCGAGCGCATAAAGCGTCGCCGCAAGGTTGGCGGAAACGGTGGTTTTGCCTACTCCGCCCTTGAATCCGGTAACGAATATCACTCTTCCCAATGCCGCCACCTCCTTTGCAAGCCTCTGCACAATCATACATCCTAATAATACCACCATTTGCCTTTTATGTCAAGAAAAATATCGCAACTT
>JAGBWF010000016.1 GCA_017629895.1 Clostridia bacterium | reverse complement strand
GGCAGAGTTATCAGCAAGGAAACTCTCGACGCGCGTGATTTTTCCTATTTCTACGGCTTTATCCGTGAGGACGCGCAGACGAGATTCAAGGCAGGCAGCGACGGCAGAGTGAGAACCAGCAGGTTCTATTTCACCGCAATCTCGGCAAAGCCTAAAAACGCAATGGTCTTTGCGGCGACCTACGATCTGCTTTCCGACGATAAGCCCAACAGCGAATTCATCTCTACCCACGGTGCACACAGCATCGACCTCGCGACAGAGATGCTCGACTTCCCCGCAGGCAACAAAAAATGCAGGCTTACAGTCGGGCTCGGCGAGGAGCGCGCAGATGTGCTCACCTTCTTCGTTCCCAACGACGCGCTTGCAGATAAGCTTTTAGACAGTATCGCGGAAACGCGTTAAACTCCTTACAATACACCTCAAAAAAGCAGAGACCCCGAAGATTTTTGGGGTCCCTGTTTTTTTATTTGACTTTGTTTGAGCTGCAGGATCCGCAATTTCCGCCGCATTTATCCGAATTCGGACAGCCGATACATCCTCTGCCCTTCTTTTTCGCACGGAGAATATAAAGAATCGCGGAGCCGACTATTGCGATAACCGCCAAAGAAACGATAACGTCGGTTGCATTCATAATTATCACCTATTTTTTCGAATACTTCTGCTTTGCCTTGATATTAGAGCGCACGCCGAGTATCACGACCGCGGCGATTATAGCCGCAACCGCCAAGAGTCCGCCGATAAAGCCTTCTCCGAGCGCAGAGGTTGTGAACAGCGTTCCGAGCTGGTAGATAAGGAAGGAGAGCGTGTAAGCGACGGCAAATTGCAAGCCCAAGCCCGCAAAGAGCCATTTTTTGCTCTTGATCTCCGAGCTCATCGCACCGATCGCCGCAAAGCAAGGGGGTGTAAAAAGATTGAAGGCAAGATAAGCAAGTCCCGCAACGGCGCTTATGCCGAACATTTCGACACCACCGCCCGAGGTAACGAGCTCAAAATCACCGTTGATGACCTCCTCGGATATCGCGAACACAGCCGCAAGCGTGCCGACGACCTCCTCCTTGGCGATAAAGCCGCTAACCGCGGCGGCAGCCATCTGCCACATACCGAAGCCGAGCGGAATAAGAAGTACCGCGATAGGCGAAGCGATATCGTGAAGTATCGATTGATCCTGCTCTACCGCTTGGAGAGTCCAGCTGTAATTCGCCATAATCGTAATGAGAGTGTTGCAGACGAGAATTACCGTACCCGCCTTTACAATATACGCCCATCCGCGCGAAAGCATAGACTTCAGCGCGCCGATAACCGTAGGACGCTTATAATCAGGAAGCTCGATAATAAAGTAGGATTTTTTATAGCTGTAGCCCGATATCCATTTTATAAGCAATGCGCCGAGGAAGATAAGTATTATGCCGAGGAAATACATTGCGGGAGAAACCCAGCTCGATTCGGGGAAAAACGCACCCGCAAACAGCGCGATGACAGGAATCTTTGCACCGCAGGGGATAAAGGGAGCGAGCATTGCGGTGGCTCTGCGCTCGCGCTCGTCGCGTATCGTGCGGCAAGCCATAATACCGGGAACGGCACAGCCCGTACCGACAACGAAGGGGATTACCGATTTGCCCGAAAGACCGACCTTTTTGAATATCGGGTCGAGTATGACGGCAACGCGCGACATATATCCGCAGTCCTCAAGCAGTGCAAGCAGAAAATACATCACCATAACAAGCGGCAAAAATCCGACAACCGCGCCGACACCGCCTATAATACCGTCGAGCACTATCGTCTGAAGGAAGGGGTTTGCCTCCTCCATAAAGCCGCCAACCCACTCACCGAACATTTCGATAAGCGTTACAAGACCGGGGATAACGGTGCCGTTTTCGAACTCGTAGCCCTCGGCTATCCATACGCCCGGGCCGACCTGCGAAACCCAGAACACCGCCCACATAATTACCGCGAAGATAGGAATACCTAACCAACGGCTTGTGAGTATTTCATCGAGCTTATCGCCGAAATTTCTTTCCTTTGTAAGAACCTTTCGCGTTTCAACCTGCTTTACAAGCTCGTTTACAAAAGCAAAACGCGCTCTGTCTGCCGCCTCTGCAGACGCTTTATCCGAAAAATCCGCGTTCTCATCGACGTAGGGCGCCTTCTGTTCCCTGCCGACCGCCGCAACAGCCGCCGAAACGACGTTTTTCAAGCCCTTACCCGAGATAGATACCGTATCGATAACGGGAACGCCGAGCTTTTCGGAAAGAAGCTTGCTGTCGATAACCGTTTCCTTTTTATCGTTTACGTCCTTTTTGTTCAGCGCGACGACCACCGGAATTCCGAGCTCAAGAAGCTGTGTTGTGAAGAAAAGGCTTCTGCTCAGATTCGTGGCATCGACTATATTTATAATAACGTCGGGATTTTCTTCTTTTACATAAGCGCTCGTGATGCTCTCCTCGCTCGTAAAGGGCGACATAGAGTACGCGCCGGGGAGATCGACTGCAATGATCTCGTCAGCTCCCGCGCAGATGCTCTTTTTGATAGGATGTTCATTTTTATCAACGGTAACGCCTGCCCAGTTGCCGACCTTCTCGTTT
>JAGBWF010000015.1 GCA_017629895.1 Clostridia bacterium | reverse complement strand
GATATTTTTTATATTTACTTTTCGGATTTGGTGTGATATAATACAGACAAGAAAGCGCGGAGGTATTGCAGGATATATGGACGGCAACAAGCAAAACGGCAACAAGAGCTTTATCGTGAACGTAAGAACGGCATTTATTTTTGCTTTATGCGTAGCGGTGATACTGCTTATCGGGCAGATAGACAAGATCAGCTCGTTTTTCGGGTACATTGCATCTATCCTCTCCCCCGTTATTATGGGCGTTATATTCGCATACATAATCAACCCGCTTTGCAGGATATTCGAGCGGATTTTCGCGAAGCTGTTCTCTAAAGCGAAGAAATTAAAGGACAGCACGAAAAAGCGTTTCGCGCACGGTGTCGCGGTATTACTCTCTATTCTCGCTTTGATTGCGGTCATCGCGCTTTTGCTGTTCCTTATCATTCCCGAATTTCTGGAAAGCGTTTATAAATTTATCGGTATCGCGCCCTCGCTTGTAGAAAAGGGCGGCGACTGGGTAACCAACCATATCGACCCGAACAGCACGTTCGGCGAAAATTTAGGAGCTTCTGTCGAGATGCTGGTTTCCAATCTCGTAAATTGGTTCGGGAGCGGATTTTCGAGCATTATCGGAAACATCTGGCAGGGTGCCGTTTCGGTGGTATCCTTCGTTGTAAACTTTTTGATCTCGCTCGTCATCTGCGTTTACGCACTGCTCGAAAAGGAAAAGTTCGTTTCGCAGTTCAAAAAGCTCATCTACGCTTTGTTTTCGGCAGAGCGCGCAAACGACATTTTAGAGGTCGCACGCTACGGCAACACAACCTTTGGCAAGTTCATTTCGGGTAAGCTGCTTACCTCCTCGATAGTCGGTATTCTTACCTTTATATTTATGACGGTTATGGGTATGCAGTACGCGCTTCTTTCGGCTTGTATTATCGCGATAACCAACGTCATCCCCTTCTTCGGACCCTTTATCGGCGGTATTCCCACGGCGTTTTTCGTGCTTCTCACAAACACGCGCCACGGCGTTATTTATATCGTCTTTCTCGTTGTGCTCCAGCAGATCGAGGGCAACATTATCGAGCCTATGATAATGGAGGACAAAACCGGTGTTTCTAAGTTCTGGGTAACCGTCGCGTTGCTTTTCTTCGGCGGCGTTTTCGGGCTTGCGGGAATGATATTCTCGGTGCCTCTTATCGCGGTGCTCTTCTATATCATCCGTATTGCAGTCGAGCGCAGTCTTGCAAAGAAGGAGCTGCCCATTCCGAGCGGTGAATACAAGGACGTCGGCTCTGTCGATCCGCAGACAAAGGAGCTCAATCCCATACCCGAAGCACCAAAGGGCAAAAGCTTTGCCGATACCCTTTCCGAATGGAAGCAACGTATCTTCAACCGCAAAAACGACGACGAATAATATAAAAAAACAGACCGAGAGAAATGAGGGTAGTTTTGAAGAAAATCGAGCGTCGCCTTACAAGAGTAAGGCAGTCGAAGTTTTTCTTCAAAGCCCTTGAAAATACAATAAATAATCTCTATTCCTTATAAAAAGACAGTGCGCTTTCGTTTCGTTGAAAGCACACTGTTTCTGTTTTATTTTCTTTTCAAGGGCGTAAATAGCCCATTTGTCCTCGGTCTGCGAGGCGTTATCTGTTATTTACTCTTAATCCTGCGTTATGGATATGGGTGATTTCACCTAAGCGGCGGAGAATGGGGCGTGTATAGCCGGTTTTCTCCTCGCGGAATTCAAAGGTGGTAATGCTCGAGGTGGTAAGCGAGATCGCGGGGAACAAAATGCCGGGCGCGATGCCGAGAAGGTGCGCTATCCAAGCGCCGCCGAAGCCGCCGTGGCAGAACACCGCGATAACGTCGTCGTTATAGTTTTCGACCTTATAGAAAAGACCGCCCTCACGTCTGAAGCCGTGGGAAGCAAGAAATTCATCGGAGCACTTTATCATATTTTCGATTCTTTCCATACGCGTAGATTCCATAAAATCCTTGAAATCGTGAACGCCTTTTTCGACCGAAACGCTGTAGGAGCAGTCGGAATCTTTCGTCATACGGTGGGATTCCATATAATCCATGCTTTCCTCTGTCCAGGGGAGTATTTCGTGCTCCATACCCTTTGCTTTAAGCGTGGGGCGTGCGGTATCTATCGCTCTACCGAGGGGCGAGGTATATATTTTATCGATTTTTTTATCCTTCAACCAAACGGCAAGTGCCTCTGCCTCTTCCCAGCCGAATTCGGTTATGGTATTGTGTTCGTAATCGGGGTCTGCGTGTCGGATTATATATAAAAGCATTTTGTTACCTCCTTTTTGCTTTATCTTATTTTGCCATATTTTTCGTTAAATGTCAATTTGTTCTTGATATAAATCGCATTGCGTGGTATAATTTTTTTATAAAACCGATAATGAGGACAGATTTATGGAGAAATTTCGTTTGCAGGAGTTTTTTATCCCTGCGAAAAATATCGAAAGAAAGGTGATATATCACTTTTCGGATTCACATCTTACCGAATGGGACGAGCTTTCCGACGCCGATGAAAAGGCGCAGGCGGAAAAGATGACTACCGCCTGGGACGGAGTGCGCGCAGGCTTTTGCGAGCTGAGCGGCGAGGGCTACGGCGAGCTTCAGAAGCAGAGCGCGGTCGAGCATTTACGCAATCTTCTTTCCGAGGCGGAAAACGGCGATGCGCTGGTTATCGCAGGGGACACGCTCGACTATATAAACGGCGCCAACCTTCGTATTCTGAACGACGCGCTTACAGCCTTCGGCAAGCCCTATATAGCGGTTTGCGGCAACCACGAAAACAAGGACGAGATACCCGACGGAATCGCCGTTTCGGCTATGAAGAACGAGATACAGTATCTCGACCTCGGCGATATGGTTATTATCGGGCTTGACGATTCCAAGCGCGAAATCAGCGAAAGCCAGATAGCGTTTTTAAAGGCGCGTATTACAGATGACAAGCCCATACTTCTTTTGATGCACGTTCCGATCATGACCGACGGCAACCGCGAGAAGCTTTTAAAGAGCGGTGAATACTTCCAGCTCAATT
>JAGBWF010000014.1 GCA_017629895.1 Clostridia bacterium | reverse complement strand
TTAAACGACCCGAGCTGTGCGACCTACATTAGCGGGCAACACTACTACTTCGCCATGCATGAGGATTGCGCGATCCCCGCGTATATCTTCTGCGAGCTTTTGTCGCAGTACGAATACTGCGCCGAGACGTTATATTCGCAGATGACGAAGTGGAGCTTTGACGGTACTGTCTTCTGGTTCTGCTTCTGGAGCGTTGTCGGCGTTGCGGCGGCGGTGCTCGCCTTTGTGCTTGCCGACAAAAAGAAAACCGAAACGGCAGAGGAGATATCGAACAGCATATTCGGCTACAAGCTTCTTATACCGCTTATTGCGTTTCCGTTTATACTTTCGAACGGTGTGCTCGACGGCTATTATAACGAGGCGTTGCTTGTAACGATAGGCGCCGCAGTTGCATACACGGTCTACCGCCGAGGCGTGCATTACAAGAAGAGCGATTATATCATCGTCGGTACAATGCTCGCGCTTTCGATAATTTCTATCTTTGCAAAGCCGATTATGCAAGGTCTTATAAGAGACGTAATGCTTTATGGTGCCTGATATGAAAAAAATTCTGACAATTTTACTTTTGATACCGCTTTTGCTTTGCTCCTGCTCGCACGGACGGGCGATAGATTCAAGCTATTTCACGTCGGTTATGGAGGAAAAGGGCTTTACTGTCGAGGATCACACCGAATACCTTGACCCAAACCTTCCCGAAAGCCACGATGCCGAGCGTATAAAGGCTTGGGGCGAATTTTTCGTCTGCTACGATAAGTATGCCGACAGCGAAAGGGCGCAAAATATCTTCGACGTGTGGGTAAAGTATTACGAGTCTTGGGAAGATTGCGAGGACGATTGCGATGTCCAATACAAAAGCGGCAGATATTTGCAGGTTCGGTACACCGATTACGACGGTGCGGAAAGGCTGTTTCTCCTTTCACGCGTGGAAAACACGACTATACAGGTCAACGCGAATATCGAATTCGACGAGCAGGCGAAGCGGTTTTTAAAGGAGCTTGGCTATGGCAGATAAAAGCGCATTTTCAAGCTATTTCGCAGGGCTGATAAGAGAGAACCGATTCGCAATTCTGCTTTTGTGTCTGCTTTCGGCAATTATTTCGGGCATTTCGTCGGTAAACATAAGCACCTATGAAATGACGTTGGGACAAACGGGAGAATTTGTGCAAAACGCAAGCCGTTTGTGCCTTGACGTGCCCGCGTATATCGGCTTGTATGCGGCGATGCTTTCGGCAATATTTTCGTTTGCTCGGTTTAAGCAAAGGCGCAATCTGGATATGCTTCTTGCGATGCCGATAAGCCGAAAATCTGTCGGCAGAGCGCATTATCTCTTCGGGCTTTTAACCACGCTTGCCCCCTTGATTACGGCGTATGTCTGCAATCTTGCGGCGGTTTTGATTAAAACCGAGCTCGAAACGATTCATTTCGGCTGGTATGCCTTGCATTTCGGCGTTGCCGTTCTTTATTCTTCGTTGTTCTACACGATGTACGTTTTCGTGTTTAACGAGGCGAACACGGTTTTCGACGGCTGTGCGTTCGTTTTCCTGTGGCATAACGTGTTTTATTGGGTTATGTATGCACGCGCGAAGGATTCGACAAACGCGCGTCTGCTTTCGCTTGAAAGATTTTTGGAAAGAATTACAAGGGCGATCGAAATGCCCGCAGGCGGCAGAAACGACGACGTGTTTCGTTGGCTGTTTAAGGATCCCGAGGTGGTCGCCGCTATGCTCGGCTGGCTGTTTTTGGGAATATCGGCGGCCGTGCTTTTTGCGGTACGGTTCGGCAAACGGCAGTACGAGCGCGCGGGCGAGGTATCGACAAGCATTTTCGGATACAATTTGCTTATTCCCGTCTATACGGTTTCGGGTGCGCTGTTCGGATATAGTAGTACACCTGCCGACGAATTTGGTTATCCTATGGAGAATTTATTTCTCTTTATCGGTGCGTTTGCGCTTTATGCGATCTTCCGCCGCGGAATAAGGTTTAAGATAACCGATTATACGGTCATGGGCGCGCTGGTTGTTCTCCTGATAACAAGTGTACTTATGAGATTTCAGCATTGAAGAATTTCTCCCTTTCGGATTTTCCGAGAGGGAGATTTTTTATTCTCGCAACCTTTTTTCCGTGATAATTGCTTTTTCGTTTGGTAGAATATGGGCACAGAGTTGGTTCACGCGGGTGTTTTGTTCACCGCCGTGCGCGAGGGTGTCCCGAGAGCGTATCCGAAACCGCACTGTTGGGCTGTGCTTTAAAAGAGACACGGCAGGGCAATCGAAAGCGCCTTGATTTCTAAAAGGCGGGCTCGATGGGGTTCAAATCCCCTTAAGGACTCACCGTCCGAAATAATCGCGGGTTCGAATCCCGCCGCATCGTTAAGGTGCGCCAAGTGGCTTTGGTAAGAGAAGTTATTTTTTTAAAAATTATTTTTCAGATCAAATCCGCTCGACCGCCCGCTTTGCTTTTCACCCCTTCGTAAAGGCGGCAAAGCAAGCGTGAAAAAAGCCTTGTCTGCGAGGGGTAATAGGCTTTTAAGCCTGCGCCATAAGCGTCTTTGCGAAGATGCTTACCGCGCACGCCGCAAGGCTTATCAACTCACAGCCGCTTTCTTTGCGTGGCGGTCTTGGGACGATAAATTTTCTTCTTAATGGAGGTACATATATGAAAAAGTTAATAATCAACGAAACCGAAAGAGCACTGCTCTTTAAAAACGGAAAATTCCTGCGCGTGCTCGAATCGGGCAAGCACCGCATCCCCTTCGGCGCGAATGCCGAGGTGCTGAACACCGAAATGCCGATAAAAAGCAGGCAGGCGCAGTTAAGCTCGCTTCTTGCAAACGACGGCTTCAAAAGCTGTGTTACCGTTTACGAGATAGGCGACGGACAGCTCGGCCTGCAGTACGTCAACGGCAGGTTTGCCTGCGTGCTCCCCCGCGGAAGCTACGCTTACTTCAATACCGCCGACGAGCGCAGGGTAGACGTTATCGACGTCACGAAGCCCGATATCGTCGGTATACCCGAAGCGGTCGTTGCAAAGCTCCCTTCGAGCGTTGTAACGAGCATTCAGGTCGAGCGTTTCCAGAAGGCGCTCCTCTTCTTCGACGGCAGATACGAGCGTACGCTCGGACCGGGAAGCTACCACTTTTGGAAAAACGATATAAAGGTGAGCGCCGAGTACGGCGAAACAAGGCTTATGCCGCTTGACGTTTCGGGGCAGGAGGTGCTCACGCGCGACAAGGTTACGATCCGCGTAAGCTTCGTTTGCAACTACAGGGTAACCGACCTTCTCCGCGCCGTAACCGAGGTGGGCAACTACACCTACCAGCTCTACACGCTCGCACAGCTTGCACTGCGTGAGTACGTCGGCTCTCACAGGCTCGACGAGATACTCGAAAACAAGCAGGAGATGTCCGAGTTCATCTTCGCAAGGCTCAGGGAAAAGCAGAACAGCTTTTTCGTTGAGTTCAGCGATGCCGACGTAAAGGATATTATCCTTCCCGGAGAAATCCGCAACATAATGAATACCGTGCTCGTCGCAGAAAAGCGTGCGCAGGCGAACGTCATTACCCGACGTGAAGAGGTCGCTTCGACGCGCTCTCTCCTCAACACCGCCAAGCTTATGGAGGAAAACGCAACCCTTTATAAGCTCAAGGAGCTCGAATATCTCGAGCGTATCTGCGAGAACGTCGGCAACATCAACCTCAATGCAGGCGGCGACGTGCTTACACAGCTCGCGAATGCACTGCGCGGAAATAAATAAAAAACGGCTCACCGTAAAGGTGGGCTTTTTTGTTGAGAGATAATAGATAAGAGATAAGAGAGAATGTTTTCTTTGAAGGCTCCCTTTGTATTTTTTTCCGAAAATGCAAGTATTTTCGGGGACCCCGATGGTAGCCTTTAAGGCGGGTTGCATTTTTAGTAACAAGAATTTTATTAAGGTAACGGTGCAATCACGCCGTCCCTGTGTAAGGGGAGGGGGACCGCTTTAGCGGTGGAGGGGCTGTTGAGAGCAACGAGTCGATTATGGGGCTTTTTACTCATCGACAATCCCCTCAGTCAGCTCGCAAACTCGCTGACAGCTCCCCTTGCTAAGGGGAGCCTTTAAAGTTAGCATTGGGGATATGATGGTGAAACGGTGTGAATTTGTAGGGAGCGGCAGGCGACGCGCGCGTCGCAATGATATAAATCCCTTTCGGGATTTGTTATATACGCGTTCGCGTGTGATATACGCCTTCGACGTGTGATATGCCTGCGGGCATTGGTGGAGTGTTGTAGGGACCGGCGTCCTCGACGGTCCGCGGGGAGTATCGATAATAATAAATGCAACATTTTAAATTTTCGAGGTATCGTAATCGATATTTAAAT
>JAGBWF010000140.1 GCA_017629895.1 Clostridia bacterium | reverse complement strand
TATCACCCGAACATTTGTTTGTCAAGAACAAATGTTCTGAACAGAGAAAGAAAAGAGCCGTTTTATAACGGCTCTTGAATTATTAAAATTATTAATTGTCGCCCGACTGAACGTCGTCGATAGATTTGGTTACGCTGTGCTTGATCGGGGTCCATTCAACCTTTTTGAAAATAGCCGCTATTGCGATAGGACAATAGGAAAGCATAAATATCGGGAAGGTGAAGAGGTATTTTATCATCTTACCGGGCGGGCAGTCGATAACCTCCCATTCGGTGATAAGAGTGATAAAGCCAACGACGAAGATAAGCATATAAATTATCGCACAGAAATAGAGCAACGGTACCATACAGAATTGGAGGAACACCGATAATTCGGGATAATCCGCAAAAATGGTAAGACCGTAGATGAATTCGGCGATACAGCAGCAAATCGAAAGAATGGTGAACATAAGCGCGGGGAAAATCGTCATAAGCATATCGTAGCAGGCGAACGAGCCCTTGAATATGCCCTTGAAGAGCTTTGCGCCGTATTTGCCGAAGACCTGATAGAAGCCCTTCGACCAGCGCAAGCGCTGATTCCACGACTGCTTGAAGGTTTCGGGCTGCTCGTCGTAAACTATAGAGCCGCCGCTGTAACCGATCTTAACGCCGCGGACAGCCATATCGGTCGAAAATTCGATATCCTCGGTAAGAAGATGATAGGGCCAGCCGTTGTTGCTTTCGATAATATCCTTGCTTATACAGAAGCCTGTACCCGAAATAGCGCAAGAGGTGCCGAAGCGCATTCTCGCGTGGTTGAGATACTTTGCTTCGCGAAGGAACCAAAGCGAATAACCCGCAGAGATCCAGTTCGTGCCGTAGTTCTTCGAATTACGGTAGCTGGTAAGCGCTTTATAGCCGCGGTTGAAATTGACGTTCATTTCCTTGACGAAATTTTTATCGACAAGGTTATCCGCGTCGAAAATTATGTAAGCATCGCAGTCATCGTTTTCGGCAAGAAGCTTTTTGAAAAGGAAATCAAGCGCGTATCCCTTACCGACAAGCTCTTTATTGTTACGCTCAAGCACTATCGCGCCGTGGTCTCTGCCGACCTGAGCGGTACTATCGGTACAGTTATCGGCGATGAGGAACACCTTGATAAGCTCCTGCGGATAATCCTGACGGTTTATACTTTCGATAAGATGTCCGATAACGTTTTCCTCGTTACGCGCGCTTATTACAATGCCGAATTTATTCTGTTTATCGCTTTTAACGGGGTCCGATTTATCTCTTCCGAGAAATACCCAGAAAATATATATAAACTGATACAAATAGCAAAGAACGAACGAGCCGGTGAGGATTATGTTACATATCGTAAATATATCTTTAATCTCCACGATTGCGCCTCCGCAGTAAACTGATTTTTATAGATTATACTACAATCAACGACAAAAGTCAATCCCCGCCTTCAATCTTAATCGCAAAGGCGGGGATTTTTAATACGATTTTAATAAGTTTTTACATTCTCGAAGCAATTGCCTGCAGGAAGCCTGTCGTATCTACCTGAGTTTTGTTTTCGAGAGTGGAAATAAGGTAAAGGTCTTTGGTCATAACGCCGCTTTCGATAGTATCGATGCAAGCGCGCTCGAGCTTATCCGCAAATTCGCAAAGCTCGTCTGTTCCGTCGAGCTCGCCGCGTTTTCTGAGTGCACCGGTCCACGCAAAGATGGTGGCAACCGAGTTAGTCGATGTAGGAAGACCCTTGAGATGATTGTAGTAGTGGCGCTGTACCGTGCCGTGAGCCGCCTCGTATTCGTAAATACCGTCGGGCGAAACGAGAACGCTCGTCATCATCGCAAGCGAGCCGTACGCGGTCGATACCATATCGCTCATAACGTCGCCGTCATAGTTCTTGCACGCCCAGATAAAGCCGCCTTCCGAACGAATAACGCGCGCAACGGCATCGTCGATAAGGGTGTAGAAGTATTCAATTCCCGCCTTTTCGAATCTTTCCTTATATTCGTTTTCGTATATTTCGGCAAAAATATCCTTGAAGCGATGATCGTAGGTCTTACTTATGGTATCCTTCGAGGAGAACCAGAGATCCATATTCGTATCGAGCGCATAGTTAAAGCAGCTTCTTGCAAAGCCCTCAATACTCTTATCGATATTATGAACGCCCTGAATTATACCCTCGGTTTTGAAATCGTGGATAAGAGCACGGGTTTCGTTGCCGTTTTTATCGGTAATGACAAGTTCTGCCTTGCAATCCGCGCCGACCTTCATTTCGGTCGCCTTATAGATATCGCCGTACGCGTGGCGGGCGATAGAGATAGGCTTCGTCCAGTTGCGAACGTAGGGAGGAATTCCCTTTACGATTATGGGAGTGCGGAAAACCGTGCCGTCGAGAATAGCGCGGATGGTGCCGTTAGGGGATTTCCACATTTCTTTAAGGTTATATTCGGTCATTCTTGCCGCGTTGGGAGTTATGGTGGCACACTTAACAGCAACACCGTATTTCTTAGTAGCGTTTGCCGAATCGACAGTTACCTGATCGTTCGTTTCGTTGCGGTGCTCAAGACCGAGATCGTAATATTCGGTTTTAAGATCGACAAACGGAAGAATAAGAATATCCTTGATCTGCTGCCATATAATTCTTGTCATTTCGTCGCCGTCCATTTCGACAAGCGGCGTTTTCATCTGTATCTTTGCCATTTCAATTCTCCTTTTTTGCGTTTTTGTGGGGGAGAAGGGCTTTAGCCCTTTGTGTATTCGAGCAAGCCGCCCGCAAGGATTATATCGCGGTCGCGTCCCGAAAGCGAGGAAACGAGCTTGATTTCTTTTCCGTTCGCATTAAGAACGATTTCTCTGCCCTCTTTTATACAATCTCTTACGTCGGAAAGCACAAGCTTATCGCCGAGCTCGATCGAATCGTAATCCTCTGCATTTGCAAAGGTAAGAGGAAGAATGCCGGCGTTTACAAGGTTTGCCGCGTGGATTCTCGCGAAGCTTTTTGCGATAACCGCCTTTACGCCGAGGTAAAGCGGAACAAGCGCCGCGTGCTCGCGCGAGCTGCCCTGACCGTAGTTTTCGCCGCCGATAATGATACCGCCGTTCTTTTCCTTTGCTCTTGCGGGGAATTCCTCGTCGCATACCTCGAAGCAGAAATTCGAAAGATAGGGAATGTTGGAGCGGTAGGGCAAAATCTTTGCGCCTGCAGGCATAATATGGTCGGTGGTGATATTATCGCCGACC
This sequence comes from Clostridia bacterium, assembly GCA_017629895.1. GTDB lineage: Bacteria > Bacillota > Clostridia > Oscillospirales > CAG-382 > Coliplasma. The sequence continues at coordinate 11,574 of JAGBWF010000140.1, read as the reverse complement.
TTCAAGATACATTCGCAATCGATAGTATCGGCAACAGGTCTGCTTTCGGGGAAGGGCTTGATGTTGGGTCCGCGAACGACCTCTACGTCTGCCGCCTCCTCGACCGTAGCGGGCTTAATAACCATATTGTCGTTTATCATAAACTTAGCAGGCATTGCAAATTCGGGCATTTCACCGATCGTTCTCGGATCGGTAAGCACGCCGGTAAGCGCGGAAATCGCCGCTGTTTCGGGGCTTACGAGATATACCTGCGCGTCCTTGGTGCCGCTTCTTCCGAGGAAGTTACGGTTGAAGGTACGAAGAGAAACGCCTGCCGATTGAGGCGACTGTCCCATACCGATGCAGGGACCGCAGGCAGATTCGAGAATTCTTGCGCCTGCATCTATCATCCAGGAAAGCGCGCCGCTTGCCGCAAGCATATTATAAACCTGCTTACTGCCGGGAGCGATGGAAAGGCTGACGTTATCATGAACGGTTTTGCCCTTCAAAATATGTGCTACCTTCATAAGATCAACGTAAGAAGAGTTGGTGCAGGAGCCTATGCAGACCTGATCGACCTTGATATTGCCGATTTCCTCGATAGACTTAACGTTATCGGGGCTGTGAGGACAAGCCGCCGCGGGAACGAGCGAAGAAAGATCGATATCGACAACGAGGTCGTAAACGGCATCGTCGTCCGCCTTCAATTCAACGTATTGATCCTCTCTTCCCTGCGCCGCAAGGAAAAGACGGGTGTTTTCATCGGAGGGGAACACAGAGGTCGACGCGCCGAGCTCTGCGCCCATATTCGTAATAGTACCGCGCTCGGGAACCGACAGAGTCTTTACGCCCTCTCCGCCGTATTCGATAATTCTGCCGACACCGCCCTTTACGCTCAAACGGCGAAGAACCTCTAAAATAACGTCCTTTGCCGAAACCCAATCGTTGAGCTTGCCGGTGAGGTTAACGCGAACCATTTCGGGCATAGTGATATGATAAGCACCGCCGCCCATAGCAACCGCAACGTCAAGTCCGCCCGCGCCGAACGCAAGCATACCAAGACCGCCGCCCGTGGGGGTATGGCTGTCCGAGCCGATAAGAGTTTTGCCGGGAACGCCAAAGCGCTCGAGATGTACCTGATGGCAGATACCGTTGCCGGGACGAGAGAAATACAAGCCGTACTTCTTCGCGCAGGTGCGGATATACAAATGGTCATCGGCGTTCATAAAGCCGTTCTGAAGCGTGTTGTGGTCGATATATGCAACCGAAAGCTCGGTCTTAACGCGCGGAATACCCATAGCTTCGAATTCGAGGTAAGCCATAGTACCCGTTGCATCCTGAGTGAGTGTCTGATCGATACGCAAGCCGATAGGCGAGCCCTTGATCATTTCGCCCTCGACAAGATGCGCCTTGATTATTTTCTGTGCAATTGTCAATCCGGACATTTTATATTATCCTTTCTGTCTTCAAGCTCTATATAAGGCAATCTGCCGTGGAAGGTTCTGTATGCGGGGCGCATTATGCGGCGGCAGGTGATGATTTCCTCCAATCTGTGCGCACACCAGCCCGAAAGTCTGGCGATAGCGAACAAGGGGGTAAACATTTCCTGCGGAATACCGAGCATACGGTAGATAAGTCCCGAATAAAGATCGACGTTCGCGCAGATGGCGTTGCCGTCCTGCATTTTGCTTTGAAGCAGTGCGGGTGCGAGTCTTTCGACGGCGTGAAGAAGCTCGTAATCCTCACGCATACCGAACATATCGCAATGCTCCTCCGCCGCCTTACGCAATATCTTCGCACGCGGGTCGGAAAGGGTGTAAACCGCGTGTCCCATACCGTATATAAGACCGCTTCGGTCGCCGACCTCTTTATTGAGCTGGCGCTGCAGATAGTTGGCGATTTCCTCATCGTCCTTATAATCGCGCACGCCTGCCTTTATCTCGTCGAGCATTTTCACAACCTTTATATTCGCGCCGCCGTGTCGGGGGCCCTTGAGCGCACCTATACCTGCGGCGATAGCCGAAAAGGTATCGGTACCCGAGGAGGTAAGCGCACGAACGGCAAAGGTCGAGTTGTTACCGCCGCCGTGCTCTGCGTGGAGTATAAGGCATTTATCGAGAAGCTTCGCTTCCTCGGGGGTGAATTTTCTGTCGAAGCGGAGCATCGAAAGAATATTTTCCGCCATGCTGTACCCCGGTATCGGAGTATGAAGCACAAAGCTTTCGTTATCGTAATAACGCTTTTTAACCTGATATGCCGCGGTCATTATCATCGGCATTCTCGCGATAATCATAAGCGACTGACGAAGCACGTTTTCGATAGAATTATCGTCGGGATTTTCGTCGTAGCTGTAAAGTGCGAGCACGCTGCGCGCCAGCTTGTTCATAATATCGGGGCTGGGTGCACGCATTATCATATCGTCGATAAAGAAACGCGGGGGCTCGCAGTATTCGTCCATAATAGCATCGTAGAAATCGAGCTCGTCTGCAGTGGGAAGCGCGCCGAAAAGCAAAAGCCAGGAAGCCTCGTCATATCCGAAGCGGTCTCTTCTTTCGTTCGCGCTTACGATATCCTCGATGCTGATACCGCGGTAAAAAAGCTCACCCTCACAGGGTACGCGTTCATATTCGTTTATAACGTAGCCATGTACGTTACTTACCCTTGTAATGCCCGCAAGCACGCCCGTGCCGTCGGGGTTTCTGAGTCCGCGCTTGACGCCGTATTTTACGTACATGCTGTCATCGAACGCGCTGTGCTCGCGCAGGGTGTCGGCGAGCATTTCTATATTAAATTTATTTCCCATAGTCTCTTCATCCTTTCATTTCGGACAATTATAGCAAGTTCGTTTCTTCTTGTCAATCAAAAATGCAACGAAAATACAAAAAATTGCATTTTCGTTACATAAATTTGTCCTTTTAAGGATATTTTATTAGATTTTTTGCAACTCGTTTGATTTTGCGTTGCAATTATTTTGCATTTACCGTTTCGGAAAGCAGGTCCTTCATCGAATACATACCGGCACACTTTGCCGAAATATATTCAGCCGCCTTCAACGCACCGTCGGCAAACAAAGCGCGGCTTTCGGCGGTATGCTTCAGGCTTACCGTTTCGCCGTTGCGAGACAGCAGAACCTCGTGCTCGCCGAAAATTCCGCCGCAACGGATCGATGAAATTCCGATCTCGTTATCGGGACGGACGGCGTGGCGGGAGGCTCTTTCGGTTACAAATTCGGTTCCCTCGGGCATGAGCTCGGCGATTCCCTCGGCAATCATAAGAGCCGTTCCGCTGGGAGCATCGAGCTTATTGCGGTGGTGCTTTTCGATAATTTCGATATCACAATCTCCACCGAGTGCGGTATAGGCGCTTCTGCAGAGATCGATAAGCAGATTGATACCGAGCGACATATTACGCGAGCAGAAGACCGCGTTCTCCTTCGAAAGCTCTATAAGCATCGCCTTTTCGCTTTCGGTATGGCCCGTCGATGCAACCACGCAGGGAATACCCGTTCTGCGCGCAAATTCGCAAATTTCGGGAACTGCCGTGTGGTGTGTGAAATCGATAAGCACATCCGCCTTTTCGGTTACCGATTCAAGAGAGCTGTAAAACGGGATATCGAAATCGGGAGTGCCGAATTTATCGACAGCGGCAACGATTTCTGTTCCCTGCTTGCTTGCGGCGGCGATTATTTCTCTGCCCATTCTGCCGCAGGCACCGTTGAGGATTATTTTCATATTTATTCCTTATTTAATAAGATTATGCTCGCGCATGAGCGCGAAAAGCTTTTCGTCGTCGCTTGCATCCATCGGACAGAGCGGCATACGGAATTCATTGTTGCAGAAGCCCATTTTCGCACAAGCGGTCTTTACGGGAATGGGGTTGACCTGCATAAAGAGGCCGTTCATAAGACGGAGATATTTAAGCTGAAGCTTTGCCGCCTCCTCGAAATTGCCCTCGAGACAAAGCTTTGTGAGCAGGTGTGCCTCCGCGGGCATAATATTCGAAAATACCGAAATCGCACCGATAGCGCCCATCGACATAAGAGGAACAACCTGCTGGTCGTCGCCGCTGTACATATCGATATCGTTGCCGCACGCCTCGAGCACCTCCATCATAAGCAGGAGATTGCCGCTTGCTTCCTTGGTTGCAACGATGTTTTCGTGCTTGGCGAGCTGCTTGTAGGAATCAAGGCTGATGCAGAAGCCGGTTCTGCCGGGAACGTTATACACGATACAGGGGATATTTACCGAATCCGCAACCGTGTTGAAGTGCGAAACGATACCCTTTTGAGAGCACTTATTATAATAAGGAGTAACAAGCAAAAGACCGTCTGCTCCCGCACGCTCGGCAAAGCGCGAAAGGTCGATAGCGTATTGGGTATTGTTGGAGCCGGTGCCGGCGATAACCGGAACGCGCTTATTTACCTTTTCTATAGCAAATTCAAGAACGCGCTTGTGTTCATCGTCATCGAGAGTTGCGGGCTCGCCGGTAGTGCCGCATACAACGAGAGCATCTATACCGCCGTTTATCTGGAATTCAAGCAATTTCTCCAGAGCGGCATAATCGACTGCGCCGTCCTTGAAGGGTGTGATGAGTGCGGTAGCCGTACCCTTGAATATAGGTTTATTGAAAGACATAGTTATTCCTCCGAGGGTAACATCAAAAATATATTCGGTATATTTTATCACTACGTTTCCGAAATGTCAATATTTATAAGCGTTATCGAAGGCGATTTTGCTTATTTTTTTCATAAACCTTGACAAAACCGACACAGTGGGTATATAATAACCAAAATATTTACAAAGTGAGGAAAAGTTATGAAAAACGTAATGCGTGTTGTTTCAATGCTTTTGCTCGTCGCATTCTTCTGCACGGCACTTGCAGCCTGCAACAATAACGAAGGCGACGAATCCAATACCAACGAAAGCGTTCAGCTCGACGGCGGATTTTACGGCTACAATCTCCCCGAAGATGCATATTACGAAGATGAAGTCGTTCGTGTTCTTACTCTCGGCGCATATCAGATAAAGCCCGAGGACAACCCCGAATACAGCGAAGAAAAATTATCTGCGGTTCTTTCCGCAGCATCCGAATGTACCCGTAAGGTAGAGCAGCGTCTCGGCGTTACCGTCGAAGAAGAAGCTATCGTTACCGGCTCGCGCTACGGCGGACCCTTCTATCAGCGCGTAGTCAGCGACGCTATGAGCGATACTGCAGACTATCTTTTCATTATGCCTGCACTTACCGAAGCGGCAATGCTCGCAACCGACGGTCTTCTTTACGATATGAACGCACTCGTTAACCTCGACAACCCTTGGTGGTGTAAGGATTTTAACGATGCGGTTACCATCGCAGGCAAAACCTATTTCGTATCCGGCGACATCACTACCGTTGGCCTTGCTTCGACAATGTTCGTTCTTTTCAACAAGAGAATCGAATCCACCCACGAGCTTGCAAAGTCCTACGGCTACAACTCGATGTACGAACTGGTAGACAACAATGCCTGGACGCAGGACGTTATGTTCGAAATGGCAAAGAAGGTATTCGTTGACTCCAACGAAAACAACAAGCCCGACCCCGATGACGATCTCGTCGGTATGTCCGCTCAGACCAACATAGTCTATTGGCTCCTCCGCTCCGGCGGCATCAACGTTTGCACCCTCGACAGCGACGGATACCCCGCTCTTACCGTTAACCACGAGCGTGCGCTTACTCTTATTCAGAAGGCACAGCAGTACTGTCAGGATCCTAAATCCGGTCTTCTTATTGCAGACGACTACAAGGACTATGAAGGTCCGATGAACCCCGCACCCGAAGCGTTCTACGACGGCAGAGGACTTTTCTTCTTCAACGCAATCAGCGCTATGGATGCAGTACGTTCGATGAAGGATGACTTCGGTGTTCTTCCCTGCCCCAAGTTCGACAAGGATCAGGAAAAATATTCCAACAACGTTGGCGCTTGGACCTCTAACTGTATCGCAATCCCCACCTCCATCGACGAAAGCAAGCTCCAGCTCGCAGTTCACTTTATCGAATCTCTCGGCGCAATCTCCCGCGAGCTTCTCACTCCCGCATACTTCGAGCAGACTCTTCAGTATCAGATCTCGCGCGATGATGATTCCGTAAGAATGCTCAAGCTCATCAGCGAAAACCGTGCACCCGACCTTTCCGAAATGTACCGTTGGGGCAAGATGATGCAGACCATCTCCGAAATGCGTACCTCGCCTCTTGGAACCTTCGTTTCTGCATACGATGCGATCGACGAACAGACCATTCTTGAAATCGAGGATACCGTAGAGCTCGTCAAGAATATGGAAAATTAATTTCCGTAAACTTACGTTCATAAAAAAGGACAGCCACGGCTGTCCTTTTTTGCTTGTTTGAATATGCATAGCTTCTCATATATCGCCCGATCACTTAACCGATAAAGAACTACCATTTCCGAGTTACGCGCAATTATGCGAGAACGCTTTCGCCAAAAACAAAAAGGACTGCCGAAGCTGTCCTTTTGTTTATCTGTTTGATTGCGATTATGCAGGCACAATCTAATTGGGCGAAGCAGAATCGATGCAGAGCGACGAAACGCGAGCGAAGCTGTAGAAATCTACTGCGAGCGAGCGTTTCTAAGTTACGCGCGATTATGCAAGAACGATCTCCTTGCCCTGTTCGGAGGAGTCATACATAGCCTGCATCATAGTTGCGGTGATGATTGCCTTGTCGATGTGAGAAGGAAGCTTTTCGCCGGTCTTGATGCAGTTGATGAAGGAGTCGATTTCGTTCTGGAACATGTGGTTAGCCTTGAACTTGGGCTTGAACTCGATAAGAGTATCGCAGGAGGTGGTGTACATGGTGAAGTCGCCGCCGTAGGTAAGACGGATACCTGCCTTGGTACCGATGAAATCGATATAGGTTTCCTGAATACCGATGTTCTGTGCCCATGCGCCGTTGAAGGTGATGGTGGGGCCTTCGGTGCGAACGAAGCCGGTTACAAAGTCGTCAACGTCATAGGTGCCGTTGAGATCCTTGGTATCTTCGGACCACATTCCGTTGTATACGTAGTTGGGCATATCAACGCCGAGCTTGGAGAATGCCTTTGCGGAAACGGTGAGAGGCTTGGGGTCGTCGGTGCAGTACATAACGATGTCGAGGTAGTGTACGCCCCAGTCGATAAGAACGCCGCCGCCTGCGATGGACTTATCGGTAAATGCGCCGCCGAGGCCGGGGATGGAGCGATGTGCGCGGAAGCTTACGTATACGTGGTAAACCTCGCCGAGCTCGCCTGCCTGAATAAGCTCGCGAACCTTATTAACAGCAGCATTGAAGCGGTTTACAACGCCGATGTTGAGAACCTTGCCGGTTTCGTGCTGTGCCTTCTGCATTTCAAGAGCCTCGGAAAGAGTTCTTGCAGAGGGCTTTTCGCAAAGTACGTTTTTGCCTGCCTTGAGGCAGTCGATGGTAATAAAGCTGTGTGCCTTGTTGGGAGTGCAGACGGAAACAGCTTCGATTTCGGGGTCGTTAAGAATTTCGTGGTAATCCTCGATAGCGGTACCGCAGCCGTATTTTTCAACAGCGGCCTCTGCCTTGGATTTGATAATGTCGCAGAAATACTTGATTTCTACGTCGTTGTTTGCCATATAAGCGGGAATGTGTGCGCTGTTTGCGATAGTACCGCAGCCGATAATCGCGATCTTCATTTTGGACATAATGTCATCCTCCGATTTTACATTATAAAAAGGTATCTTAATATTAACACAAATTTCTCTCTTTTTCAATAGGTTTTAAAATAAATACTTGATTTTTAACGATATTCCCCGCCTTGACAGAAAAGACGTTTTGTGGTAAGGTATATTGAACATATTTTTTCGGAGGCTTTTGCTTATGAACGGAAGAAAAATATACGCCGATATCAAGGCGGCGGACTTCGACTGCGCTTTGTTTTTGGACGAAAACAGCCAGTATTATCTATGCGATTTTTATACTACCGACGGCGCGGTTATCGTTTCGGAAAAGGAAACGGCACTGCTTACCGATTCGCGCTATATCGAGGCGGCGGAAAACGATAAAAAGGCAGGCAGATTGAGCGACGACGTCAACGCTTATCTTTTCAAAAGCGGTCTTTACGACGATATCGCGGCTTATTTTTCGGCTGTCGGTGCAAAAAAAGTGGCGCTCGACCCCGCACTTATCACCGTCAAGCAGTTAAACACTCTGAACGAAAGGTGCAAGGAAATCGAGTTCGGCTATCTTTCCGACGTTTGCCTTAAGCACAGACGTATAAAAACGCCCGAGGAGATTGCAAAAATCAAAAAGGCGCAAAGCATCACCGACGCATCTTTTTCGCACATCGTTTCATTCATAAACGGCGAAAGAACCGAGCTTGAGGTTGCCGCAGAGCTTGAATATTTCATGCGCTCGCACGGAGCAAACGGTCTGGCGTTCGACACCATCGCCGTTTCGGGCAAAAACTCCTCGCTCCCCCACGGCGTTCCCACAGACGCCAAGCTCACGCGCGATTCGTTTTTCACAATGGACTACGGCGCAAAATTCGCAGGCTATTGCTCGGATATGACGCGCACCGTCGTTCTCGGCAAGGCAGACGAGGAAATGAAGCGCATCTACAACACCGTGCTTACCGCACAAAGCGAGGCAATGAAGCATATCCGTGCGGGTATTTCGGGCAGAGACGCCGATAAAATCGCAAGGGACGTTATTGCCGATGCCGGCTACGGACAGTATTTCGGGCACTCGCTCGGTCATTCGCTCGGTCTGGAAATCCACGAGCTCCCCTCGGCATCGCCGAAAAGCGTTGATACTCTCGTCGCAGGCAACGTCGTAACCGTCGAGCCGGGTATATATATCCCCGGAAAATACGGTGTAAGAATCGAAAATATGGTGCTCGTAACCGAAAACGGATGCGAAAATCTTACAAACAGCGACAGAAGTCTTATCGAACTTTAAAAAACTCTTGACAAATACGTCGGTTTAATATAAAATAAGTTGGATATAATATTTGTCTTTTGAATAGGACATAAATCAGGAGGATATACTATGATTTCGGCAGGCGATTTCAAAAACGGTCTGACCTTTGAAATGGATGGCCAGCTTATGCAGGTTATCGAATTCCAGCACGTAAAGCCCGGTAAAGGCGCGGCGTTCGTTAGAACCAAGATGAGAAATATCATCTCCGGCGCAGTTATCGAAACTTCTTTCAACCCCACCGCAAAGTTCCCCCAGGCTATCGTTGAAAGAAGAGATATGGAATACAGCTACACCGACGGCGATCTTTACTACTTTATGGATCCCGTTACCTTCGATCAGGAGCCTCTCAATGCAGAACAGCTTCCCGAAAGCTTCAAGTTTGTTAAGGAAGGCATGACCTGCAGACTTATGGCTTACAAGGGCAAGGTTTTCTCTGTTGAACCTCCCATTTTCGTTGAGCTTGAGGTTACCGCTACCGAACCCGGCGTTCGTGGCAACACCGCTACCAACGTAACCAAGCCCGCTACCGTTGAAACCGGTGCAGAGGTTAAGGTTCCCATCTTTATCAACGAAGGCGACGTTATCAAGATCGATACCAGAACCTGCGAATATCTCGAAAGAGTTAACTAATTAACTTTTTTATAATGCGTATCGCCGTTTGCAATGCCAAACGAGCGGTATCTCCGCGCAGATTTATGCCGCGGAAATCAAAAAAGGAGAATTATTATGAACGTATCTGAAAAGGCTGCATATATCAAGGGTCTTATTGACGGCTTGGATATCGACACCAAAAAGGGCGAAGGCAAGATCATTGCCGCTATGGCTGATCTTCTCGAAGACCTCGCACTTTCGATTCAGGATCTCGAGGACGAAAACGCAACTCTCCGCGATTATATCGAGGAGATCGACGAGGATCTCGGCGCAGTAGAAGAGGATTTCTATTGCTGCGACGATGACTGCGATTGCTGCGACGACGATTGCGACTGCTGCGATTGCGACGATGACGATTACTGTGATTGCGACGATTGCGACGATGATTGCGATTGCTGCGATTGCTGCGAATGTCTCGAGCTTGAATGCCCCGCTTGCGGCGAGCCCGTATATATCGACGAATGCGACGTTGATAAGATCGACGAGCTCGAATGCCCCTCCTGCGGCAAGGTTCTTACTCTTGTTGAAACCGAAATCGACGAAGAAGACGGTGAAGAAGAGGAAGAATGCGACTGCGGATGCTGCTGCGGCGAAGATAAGGAATAATCCAACCAAAAAGGAAACGCGGTAGGCGATGCTTACCGCGTTCGTTTTGAAATTATGATCACAAGAGAAATTATTGACGTACACTCACATATATGGCCCGATAAGATAGCGGTGCGTGCGGCGGATAACATTGTTAATTATTATTCGCTTCCCCGCCAGGGCGACGGCTCGATAGAGGGCATTTTCCGCGGTGCAGAGGGACTTGATAACATCAGGTTCGTTATCTCCTCGGCAACGCTTCGCCCCGATATAGAGCACGCACGCGTCGGAAACGATTTTCTTCTCGGAGTAGCCGAAAAGGATCCGCGCTTTATACCGCTTGCATCCTTTCATCCCGATATTCCGTTCGACGAAACCGTCGCAGAATTGGAGCGTTGCAAGGCGCTCGGCTCGAAAGGCATTAAGATCCATTCCGACTTCCAGCGTTTTTATATCGATTCACCCAACGCGATGGAGGTATACAAGGAAGCGGCAAGGCTCGGGCTGCCCATTCTCTTCCACGTCGGCGACAAGAACACCGATTTTTCCACTCCCAAGCGCGTTTGCAACATACTTGAAAAGCTCCCCGAGCTTACCGTAATCGCCGCTCACATGTGCGGCTACAGCGTTTGGGACGAGGCAGAAAAATATCTTATCGGCGCGCCTGTTTATACCGACACGAGCGAAGCGCTTATCGGTATGGACGAAAATGGGCTATACCGACTTATCGAAAAGCACGGTGTCGAAAAGGTTATGTTCGGAAGCGATTATCCGCTTTGGAACACCCGCTTTGCCTACGATCAGATAGAGAAAATTGGTCTTTCCGAAGACGAAAAAACGCTTATCTATTCAGAAAATGCAAAAAAGGCGTTCGGACTTTAATATGATTAACATAAACAGTATAAAAAACCTCCCCACACTTACATTACTCGAAGAAATGTCACAGAAATGCAACGACTATTCCTTCGAAGAATTATTGGAGTTCAAGCGTGTCCTAGTTGAAAGAGGCGTTTCTCCAGACGATCCTCGAATACAGGAGGTTTTCAAAAACGCAAGGTCTAACACCATACGTCAAAATGGTCTTAAAGGATATTACGAATATACCGCCGTTAATATCTACGATCAAGATGACGGTACAGTTGATGTGCAAAAATTAATCCTAACACTAAACGAACTCGCCGTTTCTGGTTGGAGACTAGTTGTCGGATTCTCTAACAAAATTGGTCAAAACGCATCACGCACAGGCATTTTGAATTCACATTGGGAAAACGCAACCATCGATCAAAACATCTTAATCATGGAACGCTTTGTTGAGCTTTAAGCAAACAAGCACTCGCATAAAACGAGTGCTTGTTTTTTATTGCAAACTTACTTTTCTCTTGC
>JAGBWF010000139.1 GCA_017629895.1 Clostridia bacterium | reverse complement strand
GTTCGTACCGAGCTCGAACAGGAAATTGCCACCTGCAAGAACGAGGAACATATAGGCGGCCACGTTCTCGAAGCCGAGGGCCATACCCCATTCGCTCACCGTTTCCATAAAGAAAATCAGGCAACCGAGCATAAAAATTCCGGTATTGACTATCGGACAAACGACCGCCGCCGCAGCCACCGCGAGATATACGTTTTTCTTTTCGAGAAGCTTATAGGTGATGCCCGCCAAAAGTCCGCAGGCGATACCCTTTACCATAACCGTAACTATCGTGCCAAAAACGTTCACCGCCAAGAAAGCCGCCGCGTCGCCGCAAAGCAAGACCACCAAGCCAAAAACAAATCCGAGCCACGCGCCGATTTTCGCACCGCATTTCGCCGCGCCGACAACGATCGGCACAAGCACAAGCGACACCATAAACGGACCGAAGCGGATAAAGCTGCCCAGAAGCTGCAGCACCACCACGAGTGCGGTGAGAATTGCGCCCAAAACGAGTGTTTCGGTTTCTGCTCTCTGTTTCTTCAAATTCATATTATTTCCTCCGAAAAGCCGAGCAAATTCGCAAAAACGGCGGTTTGCAAGGCGAGAAATCATAAATTTATCGTTATATTAAATTATAGCATCTGTATTTTTAAAAATCAACCGCCATTTAACACAGTTTTTTTAAGGTTTTTCGCTTTATTTTTACAAAAAGAATGACAAATCGCAAATTATGTGATATAATAGCGCAAACGGAGGCGAATAATATGAATTTTCTCGAAGAAAGAATTTTAAAAGACGGTGTTATAAAGCCGAATAACGTTTTGAAGGTCGATAGCTTTTTGAATCACCAGATGGATATCGAGCTTATGGACCGCATAGGCGAGGAGTTTTATAACCGTTTCAAAGACCAAAAGGTAACGAAGGTTCTCACCATCGAAGCATCGGGTATCGCTATCGCCTGCTCGGTGGCAAGATATTTCAAGGTTCCGGTCGTATTTGCAAAAAAATCCAAAAGCATTAATATCGACGGCGAAATGTATATTGCCGAGGTTGAATCCTTCACCCACAAAAACATCAACAAGGTAATCGTTTCAAAAAAATTCATATCCGATACCGACAAGGTGCTTATTATCGATGACTTCCTTGCAAACGGCTGTGCGATGCAGGGGCTTATCTCGATAACCGAAAGCGCGGGAGCAGAGGTCGTCGGATTGGGCATTGCGATAGAAAAGGGCTTCCAGATCGGCGGAAAGGTGCTTCGCAACCTCGGATACCATCTTGAATCGCTCGCAATTGTCGAATCTATGGACCCCGAAAATCATACTGTTGAATTCAGAGAAACGGCGGTGGTTTAATGAAGCTTTTTAAAAACAGCTCAAACGCAGATATCAATAACATCTATTCTCTTAACGGCAGGGTTCCCTTTTTGAAATCCATACCGTTCGGTTTACAGCACGTCCTCGCTATGTTCGTCGCGAATATCGCGCCGATAATGATCGTCGCGGGCACCTGCGGACTTTCTCCTCAGGACACCGCTTCACTTATACAGACGGCAATGATAATGGCGGGCATCGGTACGATGATACAGCTTTTCGCCGTGTGGAAAATCGGTGCAAGGCTTCCTATCGTAATGGGTATAAGCTTTACCTTCGTTTCGGTTTTCGGCTACGTCGGAACCAACTGGGGCTACGGCGCGATCATCGGCGGTGTTATCGTCGGCGGTATTCTTGAGGGTCTGCTCGGATTTTTCGCAAAATATTGGCGCAAAATAATCTCCCCCATCGTTGCCGCAAGCGTTGTAACCGCAATCGGCTTCTCGCTCCTTTCGGTCGGCGCAAATTCCTTTGCGGGCGGTGTCGGAAGCGCAGATTTCGGCTCCTGGCAAAACTGGATGCTCGGCGGCATCACTCTTATCTGCTGTATTCTTTTCAACATTTTCGCAAAAGGACCGCTCAAGCAGCTTTCCGTGCTTTTCGGTCTTGTTGTCGGCTATATCGTCGCGCTCTGCATGGGCATGGTTGATTTTTCGGCACTCGAGGGCGTAAAGATTATATCGCTTCCCAAAATTATGCCCTTCAAGCCCGTATTTAACGCAAACGCGATCTTTGCGATAACAATGATATTCCTTGTGTCCGCTACCGAAACTATCGGTGATACAAGCGCGATGACAAGCTCCGCCCTCGGCCGCGACGTTACCGATAAGGAAATTTCGGGCTCGCTTGCCTGCGATGGCTTTGTAAGCTCGCTTTCTGCTGTTTTCGGATGCCTTCCCATTACCTCCTTCTCGCAAAACGTTGGTCTTCTCGCGATGACAAAGGTCGTTAACCGCTTCACTATCGCAACCGGAGCGGGCGTTATGCTTCTCGCAGGTGTCTTCCCCGCTGTCGGTGCAGTGCTTGCAACCCTTCCCGAAGCCGTGCTCGGCGGATGCACGATAATGATGTTCGGTAACATCGTTGTTTCGGGCCTTCAGATGCTCGCAAACTGCGGCTTTACTCAGCGCAATATCACAATCGCATCGCTCTCACTTGCTATCGGTCTCGGCTTCACTCAGGTACCGGCCATCTTCAACCTGCTCCCCGACGTTCTCTACACAGTTTTCGCCGAAAACTGTGTTGCAGTCGTATTCGTGGTTGCTATAATTCTTAATCTTATTATGCCGAAAGAAAATAACGGAGCCGCTGAATAATGGATATGAACAGAGGCCGCATAAAACGCATTCTCGTTTCCGAAAAAGAAATTCAGGAAAAAATCTCCGCGGTTGCCAAGCAGATCAGCGAGGAATACGAGGGTAAGCCGTTGCTTTTGGTGAGTGTTCTCAAGGGCGCGTTCATCTTTATGGCGGATTTCTGCCGCGCGCTTACCGTCCCCTGCGAGCTTGCCTTTATGTGTGCGAGCAGTTATTACAACGGCACGGTTTCCTCGGGCAACGTTAAAATCACGCTCGATATCTATCAGGATCTGAGCAAATACCACGTCATCATCGTCGAGGATATTCTCGACACGGGCAGAACACTGAGCCTCGTTGTGAAAAACCTTAAAGAACGCAACCCCCTTTCGCTAAAGGTTATCACCCTGCTTGATAAGCCCTCACGCCGTCTTGTTGATTTCGAAGCGGATATTTCGTTGTTCACCATTCCCGACTATTTCGCCGTCGGATACGGTCTCGATTGCAACGAGCAGTTCCGCAATCTCCCCTACGTCGCCGAATACGAGGAATAAATAATAAAAAGAGGCTGTCAATGATTAGCAGAGAACAAATTGCGCACGATTTAACAATAGTATACCTTAATAACCGTTATGGAATAAGTGTGGAGGGCGATATTTCAGTACACCACGGAGATGGAGGCGGAGATATAACTACCCGAAAATTCCCCGATGCCTCTCAGATAAAATATATAAAGGTCGGCACCGGAGAAAAAGGATTTTTAGGTATTGAGAAAAAAGTGAAAGTCGAAGACGGATATATAGCAGACGGTATAATCGATGAAATGATTAAAGAATACTATCAAGTTTATTCTCGAATATTAAACCGCCTCGATTAATATGACCCGCAATGACGTTTACGCGCTAAAACAACATAAATTGTTGTAGTATACGACAAAGAGAAAGGAAGCACTAATATTCGCGCTTCCTTTTTTATAACCTTTGCACCGCAGGCTGCTATAAAGTCTAAGTAATTAGATTTATAAAGCAAATCCCCTTGGAGAAATCCAAGGGGATTTTGTCATTATTTGTATTTTTAACAATTGTGTGTTATAATAGAAAAAACACAACATAGGAGTATATATTATGGACAACAAATTTAATGCAGATATTTCTTTTTGGACGGGATTTTATAACGATGAAGATTGCTTTTCATGGGCTTCAAACAAAGCATATTTAGACATGAACCGCACCATGACTTTTAAAGAAACCCCAAAAAACGATAGTCAAAAAGAAAAGGACAGAATTGATGCATTAAGAAAACCTTGGCGTGATGCCGGAACAAAGGCTATTAAAGATGGTTTTACGTCCATTCCAACCGATTTTACAGATTGGCACAAATCAATTTGTGAACAACTAATCGACATTTATGGAACCGATAAACTGGTTGAAAAAGAAAATAACAAGCGTACGGAAAAACCTGCCAAACTTACATACGGACAAGCTCAAAAATGGGTTAATATGACCTTGAAGTATCTTTGGTTGTTAGACAGACTTGAACTTATCGATGATATAAACACCTCTTCATTTATTCGCACACATTCAAAATCATTTCATGTGCCCTTAGATAGTTATATACTCAGATATGTTGCTAAGCGAGATAAAAGCAAAAATGATAAGTTCACTTCATCAAACGACAATGAGTTAAACGAGGATTTTAATGACTATTGGGAAAAATTTGGTAGCGCTTGGAGCCGTATAGATAACGCGCATGATTATTATGAGTATCAGAAAAAATTGGCAAATGCAATTCCTAACGTGTCTCCGCTTGAATGGGAACTTATCCATTGGCACAAAGCGTTAAAGTATTATGGATAATCCCCTCTTTTGCTGATAGCACCGCAGGCTGTTATTAGTTTTGAGTTAGGTT
>JAGBWF010000138.1 GCA_017629895.1 Clostridia bacterium | reverse complement strand
CTTTATCCTTACACCAAGCGTTATCTCGGTGGCTTCAATAACCACTTCTCCACCATTGGTCTTGTTGGTATGAACGAGGCAGGCCTTAATGCAAAGTGGATTAGAAAGGATATGACTCACTCCGAAACACGCGAGTTCACAAAGCAGGTTCTTCTCCACATGCGTGAGCGTCTTTCCGACTATCAGGAAAAGTACGGCGACCTCTACAACCTCGAGGCGACACCTGCAGAGTCCACCGCTTACCGTCTTGCAAAGCACGACGTTGAAAGATATCCCTCGATCCTCACCGCTAACGAAGACGGCACCCCCTATTACACCAACTCCTCTAAC
This sequence comes from Clostridia bacterium, assembly GCA_017629895.1. Taxonomy (GTDB): domain Bacteria; phylum Bacillota; class Clostridia; order Oscillospirales; family CAG-382; genus Coliplasma. The sequence goes on along the minus strand of JAGBWF010000138.1, from coordinate 7,363 downwards.
CTTCCCGTTGGCTACACCGACGACATCTTCGAGGCACTTGCTATTCAGGACGATCTCCAGACGCTTTACACCTCGGGTACCGTATTCCACGCATTCCTCGGTGAAAAGCTTCCCGATTGGAAGGCGGCTGCAAATCTCGTTCGCAAGATCGCGGAAAACCACAGACTTCCTTATTATTCCATCTCGCCGACCTATTCGGTATGTAAAAACCACGGCTATATCGCAGGCGAGCACTTCACCTGCCCCGAATGCGGCGAAAACGCAGAGGTTTACTCGCGTATTACCGGCTACTACCGTCCCGTTCAGAACTGGAACGACGGTAAAGCGCAGGAATACAAGGATCGCGTTCAGTACGACGTTATGAACAAGAACGAGGTACACGCGCCCAACGCAAAGGCAGAAGAGACCTGCGCTTGTGAAGCAAAGGTAGAGGAAACCATCCTTTTTGCAACCAAGACCTGCCCGAACTGCCGTATCGCAGCTTCGCTTCTCGATAAGGCAAACGTTTCCTACCGCAAGGTATACGTCGAGGACGAGCCCGAGCTTGCAAAGCAGCTCGGCTTGAAGCAGGCTCCCACGCTTGTTGTCGGCGGCGAAAAGATAGTTAACGTTTCGAACATTAAAAAGTATCTCGGCAACTAAAAAACTAAAACAACGAACCCCCGAAGTTATATTCGGGGGTTTGTAAATGAGGAAAAGAAAATGCATGATATAATTATAATCGGCGCGGGCCCTGCGGGTCTTACCGCCGCGATCTATGCGCTCCGCGCAAACAAGAGCGTTCTTATTCTTGAAAAATCGAGCTTCGGCGGACAGATGACCTTTTCTCCGAAGATCGAAAACTACCCCGGATTTATCTCTGTTTCGGGCACCGAGCTTGCCGACAGCCTTGTAGAGCAGGCACTCGCACAGGGCGCGGAGGTCGAGCTTGAGGAGGTTGTGGAAATCTCGCTCAACGATGACGGCACCAAGACCGTCAGAACCGATTGCGGCGAGCACACCGCAAGGGCTGTCGTTGTTGCGACGGGCGCAAAGCACAGACTTTTGGGCGTAAAGGGCGAAACCGAGCTTGTAGGCAACGGCATTTCCTTTTGCGCGGTTTGCGACGGTGCGTTCCACGCAGGCAAGAATATCGCGGTTATCGGCGGCGGCAATTCTGCGCTTCAGGAGGCAATTTTGCTTTCCGACGTGTGCAAGAGCGTGACAGTTATTCAGAATCTCGATAACTTTACGGGCGAACAGCGTCTTGCGGAGCAGCTTATGGCAAAGCCTAACGTAAAGGCAATATTCGGCACGGTCGTTACCGAATTTCTCAGCACCGACGGCGAGCTTTCCGGCTTGGTTGCAAAGAACGTTGCAAGCGGCGAAGAAACCAAAATGGACTTCGAGGGCGTGTTTGTGGCAATCGGTCTTGCGCCCGATACCGCTATCGCAGAGGGCCTTGCAGAGCGCGACAAGTGGGGCTATATCGTCTCCGACGAAAAATGCCTTACCGCTACCGAGGGCTTCTTCGTGGCAGGCGACTGCCGTACGAAAGGCGTTCGTCAGATCGCGACTGCTATCGCGGACGGCGCAACCGCGGCACTCGCGGCAATTTCTTATTTGGATAAATAAACCACAAGGGAGGAGCAACGCTCCTCCCTTTCATTTTGTTTTCGGTAATTTATTCTACGGTTATTTTCGCAAAAAGCCTTCCGTTTTCGGTCGTGCCTTCCTCGTAAACAGCGCCTTCGGGATATACGACTTTCTCTCCGCTGAGGTCGTGAAGAATATCAAACGGATTCGAAAATCCCGCTTCGCCGCTTTCTGCGTAAAGCGTTCCCTTTTCGACGGTAATGCCTTTTTCATATACGTATATGCCACAGCTTATCGTATAGCCCTCGTAATCGTCGGCGTTACCCGCTATTGCGGTAACGCTTCCGCCCTTTTGCGTATATTCCTTGCAATATATCGGTGCACTGAAGCCGTAATTGCCGTTTCCTTTTGCGGTCTTTGCTTTCAGGCTTCCGTTACCCGAAATCACAAGATTTTTGCAATATATTGCACACGAAGTCGAAGCACCGTCCTTGGCGCATTCTATAATATTTTCGCCGACAAGAATTATAGTCAAATCGCCGCTTGCCCAAATTCCGTATTCCGTTTGCGCGCGTTTGCCCGAAATGTCCAGGTTGTTGAGCGTAAGCGTTTGCGTTTCGATGTTGTAGCTTGCCGTGCCGTCGCCGAAAATATCGCCCGCGTTATCAACGGTAACGTTCTTTTCGGCTACCCAGAGCGAAAATCTTTCGTCGCTTGCTTCGGTTATTCGAATATATCGGGTATTTTTGCCGACGGTTATCTCGCCGTTGATTATTTCCGCGCTTTTTGCGTTCTTGCCGTTTATATCGTCCGAAATATAAACGTCATAAAGATATTGGGTGTGTATGAGCGAGAAAATCCCGCGGTTGAGCACCGATATGCTTCCGCGCAGAATCAGCTCCGAGCCGCTTTCCACGGAAAGCAGTGAAACACGCTCGAACAAGCTAAAATAGCGATCGTCGCTTGCGTTTCCGTCTGCGAATACCTGAAGGGCGCTGTCGTTTCTTACGAAAATATTTTCGGCGTAAAACACAAAGGAATCGTATTCGCTGTTGCCTATGTTGAAATTGAGCAGATTAAGCGAAGCACCGTTTTCGATTTCTATGGTTTGTGCGACCATACCTTCGAGCATAGCGCACGCGCCCGTGCCCTCGGCTTTAACGTCAAGACTGCCGTCGCCGCTAATGCAAATTGTGTTTTTGTAGCCCGTTCTTATGCCGAAGCAGAAAAAGAAATCAATATCGGGAATAGTTATCGTGATTTCGTTTTCCCCCGCAAGCGAAATATATACGTCCTTGTTGGAGTATATTCCTTCGAGCGATTCGGGTTCTTCGGTGTTTATCGTGCTTGCTTCGATGCTTGCATTGTCGAGAGAAATTTCATACCGCGAAAGCTCTTCGTTATAGTGCGCGCTTACGCTTCCGTCACCAAAAACGTCAGCCGCGTTTTCTGCTGTAACTTTAACACCGCCGATATAAAGAACCGGTATTTCGGGTTCGGGTAAACTTTCGGCTTCGCTTTCGTTGCTTTCGTTGCTTTCGGAGGATTCGTTTTGCGAGGCTTCGCTGTTTGAGCTTTCGACTTCGCTTTCGATCGATTCCGTTGATTCGACCGATTTTGTTGATTCACCCGAAAGGTCGTCGATTATGCTCGGGTTGCAGGAATAAAGCAAAAACAAAACAGCCAAAAGCGAAAAAATAATTCTTTTCACCTATATCACTTCCTTTCACCTATACAGACGAAAAAGTGTAATGCTTTGTCACATAAAATTTCAAAAAAATTAAATTTTTTATAAATCGAGCGATTTATATACCTCGTCGATGCCGCGCTTTCGTCGTATATATGTCGTATATATATAAAGGAGTAGAAAATTTTTCGGTAAGCGCTTTTGCTTTGCAAAGATCGATAACGGTTTTCTTCGAGTTAAGTAAAAAAAGAGCCGTGCCAGCACGGCTCTTTAATTGTTTATTGCAGATTATGCGTAAACTTCGATCTCGTTAAGGAAGCACCAGGTGTCGGTGAGAGTGATAACGAGCTTTACGTACTGTGCGGTTGCATTGTCAACAGCGATTTCAGCCCAAGCGGGATCGGTGGTTTCGGGAAGAACGAGAGTACCTACTGCGGTCCAGTTGGTGTTGTCTTCGGAAACGTATGCAACGATGCTTTCGGGAGCGCCGATACCGGAGGTGTTAGCCTGGTAAAGGTTAACTCTGATAGCGTTGATGTCCTTGGTGCTCTTGCCGAGGTCAACAATGATGGTACCTACGCCGTCGGGAGCGTTGTTGCTGGGGAGGGAGGAGTTCTTGTTGCACCAGAGAGCGAACCAGGTGCCGTCGTATGCGGAAACCATGCGTGCCTGACCGTCGGTGAGGTTTGCGGTGTAGCCGCAAGCGGTGCCGTCGCCGGTGGTGATAGCAACGTCGCCGCCGGTGTAGGACTTGTTAAGAGCAACGTTCTTGCCCTTGAGCTCGGAAGGAGCGGATCCTTCGGGAATTTCTTCGGAAGGTTCGGATTCTTCAGCTTCTGAGGATTCTTCAGCTTCAGAGGATTCGGTAGCAGCCTCAGAGGATTCTTCGGTAGCAGCTTCAGAGGATTCGGTAGCTGCAGCAGAGGATTCTGCCTTGGATTCAGCTGCGGATTCAGCTACGGATTCAGCAGCGGAGCTTTCCTCGGTCTTGTCGCCACATGCAGCGAGAACGCCACAGGTAAGAACGAGAACGAGAGCGAGAATGAGAGATAATTTCTTCATTGTAATTTCTCCTTGATTTAATTTTAGCTTTATGCTTAGAGCTATTATACACCATAAGCAAGCGTGTGTCAAGTAGAATGTACACGTCTAATTTTGAGCAAAACGCACAAGAAAGAAGGTGCCGAAATTATTGCTGTACGCCCATATCGTGTATTTGAAGCGCACGCCGTTCGTTTCGATGCCTTTGAGTGCATCGCTCAGTACCGTCCAATCGGCAGTCTGCCCGAGAAGCAGGGTCTGAAATTCATCGGTGCCGTCGGATAAATATTTGTTTACCATCATTTCTGCGAGCGAATCGATATCGGAAAAGGTCTTTTCGTATTCGAAATCGGTCTTTTCGCAGTCGTTGAAATAGAAATATCTTTCGTCGCACTTGTCTGCAAGACGGTGATATTCCATTTCGGAGCCCCAGACGTATTCGACGCAGGCATCGCGCCCCGCGTTCAAAAATCGGTAGGAGGGCTGGATTCCGTCGGAATACAAAACGGTATCGTCGAAGGTTACGTCCACTACGTACCATTCGTTATCGAGAAGAATTGTGTTGACAAGGTGCCAGCCGTCGTCGTTATAGACGTTCATTCTGCCGACGGTAAAGCCCGCCATTGTCGCAAGCAGGTAAAAGGCGTCGGCATAGCCCTGACAGTTTGCCTCTTTATCGAGAAGCGCGCCGACGGCGGTCAAATGCCTCGGGGGATTGTTCGGGTCGGGCACGTCTGTCGAGGGGGCAATATACAAAACGTTGTCGGCTATTGCGTCGTGGAGTAAAATTTCGAGCTCGAGCTCGGTATCCGCCTTTGCCTTCGCTTCGTTCACGATCCTTTCCGCCTCGGCGAGCACCAGAAGCTCGTCGGAATTAAGCTTGTCGGTGTTTCCTGTGCGATAGGCGTCCGCAATTCTATCGCCGGGGTATTCGTATATTAGAATACGGTACTCGTTGCCGTTTTCACACCACCAGGTAATACAGCAGGCGGCGGTTATGCGGGCTATCGTTTCGCCGTTTACCTCGTTCGGATCGCCGACGTATTCGAATTCGATCTCGAAAATATCCTGCTCTTTTTTCGCGTTGAGGTAATCTCTGAGCTCGTTCAGGCTCGCGATCTTTACGGCAGGGGTTATCTGCGGCGAGCTGCTTTCCTGCAAGGGAGTTGAGCTTTCGAGGGGAGAAACCGAGCTTTCGAGCGGAGAAACCGAGCTTTCGTACGAGGAGACCGAGCTTTCGGATTTGGAGCTTGCGCTATCAAAGCCTACCTGCTCAAGCGTGAAGACGCAGGCCGAAAGCGAGATAGTGATTGCGGTTATAAGTGTAAAAATCAGTAATTTTTTCAATTCAGGCTCCCTGCATTTCGGTTCGTATTATTTCGTGCTCGCTTCCGACAAGTCCGACGAGCGTTTTGCGTATCTCGTCCTCGTCGAAAAACCTTGCGCGGAGCACCAGCGTATCGCCGACGTAGAGCTTCTTCTCGCCGTCGTTGTCCATATCCTTGCGGGTTTCATCGGCGCGGGTTATGCTTATAACGACCGATGCCGAGGGCCACATAATATCGCGCACCGCCTTGCCGACGACGAAGGAATCGTGCGAAACCTTCATTTCGAAATGCGCGATAACGGGAGTTTTGCCCGCGTTTTGCGCGTGCTCCATATTTTCAAGCGCACGGTCGTAGAAGGGCGTGAGGTTGAAGGTTTCGGTGATGAACGAAACGGTGAATATTACGGTCGCGACGAACAGAAGGTTGGAATACTGTCCCGTCAGCTCGACAAAGAGAAGTGCCGAGGTCAAGGGTGCGCGGAGCGTACCGCCGATAAAGGCGCACATTCCGAGAAAAACGGTCGTCGGGAAGAGCGATTCCTGCATACCCATCGAAAGCAAAAGCTTTGAAGCGAGTGCCGCAAAAGCCGCGCCGATAGCGAGAGTCGGGATGAAAATGCCGCCCGTAACGCCGCTGTCGGTAACGAAAAGCATCATAATAAGTCTTACCGCGAAAAGCAAAAACAGAAGCAACGCGGTTTTATCGTTTACCATAACGCTTTCGATGGTGTGGTGTCCGCTGTAAAGAGCGTCGCCGAAGCAGAACGCCAATATTCCGGTTACGGCGAAAATAAGCAAAAGCTTTATCGGAGCGGTGAGGTATTTTTGTATTTTTCGGGTAAGCTTGCCGAAATATGCGATCGATGCGTCGAAGCTGCCTACGCCGAGTGCGATTATCAGCGCCAGAACCAGCAGATATCCGATGTCGGAAAGCGCGAATTCCTGCAGCTTTTCGATATGAAAAAGGCTTGCGCTTATTCCGAAGGCAGAGCAGAGAAGCTGATTTATATAGGTTGCCGAAACAACCGAGGTCGAGACCGTGAGGACAAGCATCGGGGTGAAGCGCTTGTGTATTTCCTCGAGCGCGAAAAGTATGCCCGAAAGCGGAGCGCCCGTTGCAACGGCAAAGCCCGCGCCTGCGCCGCCCGTCATAACGTATCGTTTCCAGGTCGGTTTGCTTTTTCCGAACATCGCGCCGACCGAGGTGCCCATAAGCACTGCGGGGCCCTCGCTGCCGAGAGGGAGACCGCACACGAAGCTTATCATGCTGCCCGCAAAGGTCGAAAGAAGCGTGCGGAGCCAACGGAAATTGAGTACACCGCGCAGAACGCCTTCGCTTCGCGGAATGCCGCCGCCCTTACATTCGGGAGTCTTTTTGTGCAGAAAATACATCAGCATCGCCGCGATTCCGAGGACCAAAAAGGCAAGTGCGGTATACAGCGGATTTTTGCCTGCTTCTGCATAAAGAAACCGCGAGATCTCCTCTGCCTTTTTCGCCGCGAGCTTAAAAAGGAAAATAAGCGCGCCTGTTACAGCGCCGCATAAAATGCCGTAGTACATACACGGAAAAACGTTTTGTATGTATTCTTTGTATTTGTAGTGCTTCATAAAAACACCCGCCTTTGATTCAGATACTGCATTATAATCCTTTTTTCTCGATTTGTCGATATTTTTTTCGTATTTTGTCAAAAAATGCAAAAATAAAAAGGCGCCCGAGAGCGCCCCGCGATGAG
>JAGBWF010000137.1 GCA_017629895.1 Clostridia bacterium | reverse complement strand
GTGAAGAGTGAAGAGTGAAGAGTGAAGGTAGGCTTTTGCGGTGCAAAAGCCATTTTTTATTCAATATAAAAAGTGTCATTCTCACAAATAGCAAGAATGACACACAAGAAATAATTTGCTATAAGAGTTTTTGGGAAAGGGTACGGGAAAACCTTTTTTGCAAAAAAGGTTTTCCCGTAAAAACGTTTTATATATTACTTCTTAATATACTTAGGTCTGGGGATGTAGTGGGTGTGGAGAAGCTCGTGCGACTTGTGAGAGTTAGGCTCGCCGAGGAATTCCTCGTAAAGCTTCTTAACCTCTGCATTTTCGTGCGACTTACGCTTAGCCTTGCCTGCATCCTCGTTGTAGAGTGCCTTTGCGCGCTCGGTCTTGAGGTCGATATAGGAAAGGGTGGTAGCGTCTACGATAGGAGTACCGCCGCCGGTTACGCAGCCGCCGGGACAGCCCATAACTTCGATGAACTGGTAATCCTTTTCGCCGCGCTTAACCATATCGAGCAATTCCTTCGCATTGCCGGTGCCGTGAGCAACAGCCACGCGAACGATCGTGCCGTTAAGGTCGATTTCAGCTTCCTTGATGCCGTCGGTGCCGCGAACGCAGGCAAACTCAACGTTTTCGAGAGAGTTGCCGGTAACAACCTCATATACGGTACGGAGAGCAGCCTCCATAACGCCGCCGGTTGCGCCGAAGATAACGCCCGCGCCGGTGGATTCGCCGAGGATCGAATCGAAATCCTCATCGGGAAGACGCTTGAAGTCGATACCTGCGTTCTTGATCATTCTTGCAAGCTCGCGAACGGTGAGAACCGCATCGACGTCCTGAAGACCGTTAACCGAGAGCTCTTCTCTGCCTGCTTCGAACTTCTTCGCGGTGCAGGGCATTACCGAAACGACGTAGATATCCTTCGGGTCGATGCCTGCCTTTTCTGCATAGTAGCTCTTGATAACCGCGCCGAGCATTTCGTGCGGGGATTTGCAGGTAGAAAGGTTGGGAAGGAATTCGGGATAGAATTCCTCGCAATATTTGATCCAGCCGGGGCTGCAGGAGGTGATCATCGGGAGCTTGCCGCCGTTTTTGAGTCTGCCGAGAAGCTCGGTGCCCTCTTCCATAATGGTAAGGTCTGCCGCGAAGTCGGTATCGAATACCTTGTCGAAGCCGAGTCTGCGGAGCGCGGAAACGAGCTTGCCGGTTACAGAGGTACCGATCTCCATGCCGAATTCCTCGCCGAGAGTAGCGCGGACAGCGGGAGCGGGCTGAACGATAACGGTCTTGTTGGGGTCGGAAAGTGCCGCGTAAACGTCTGCGGTGCTGTCCTTTTCGTGAAGCGCGCCGACAGGGCAGGCGAGGATACACTGACCGCAGTTGATGCAGGGGCTGTCTGCAAGGCTCATATCGTAGATACAGCCGACGGTGGTGTTAAAGCCGCGCTTTGCAACGCCGATAGCACCGATCTTCTGAACCTTGTTACAAGCCGCAACGCAACGGCGGCAGGAGATACATTTTGTATTGTCGCGAACGATAGAGGGAGAAAGCTCGTCGATCTTCGCTTCGGACTTGTTGCCGTCGAAGGGATAATTGTCGACGCCGTATTCCTTACAAAGCTGCTGAAGCTCGCAGTTGCCGCTTCTTACGCAGGAGGTACATTCGCGGTTGTGGTTGGAAAGAATAAGCTCGAGGTTTATCTTTCTTGCCTTGCGGAGCTTTTCGTTGTTGGTGGAAACGACCATACCCTCGCCGACGGGGGAAACGCAGGATGCCTGCAATGCACGCGCGCCCTGAATTTCAACAAGGCAGAGACGGCAGGCGCCGATTTCGTTAACGTCCTTCAAATAGCAGAGAGTCGGGATGTTGATGTGAGCCTCACGAGCGGCTTCGAGAATTGTATAATTGGCGGGAACAGTAACCTGAACGCCGTCGATTGTAAGAGTTACCATATTCATTTATCCGTCCTCCTTATTTCTTCGAGATTGCGCCGAACTTACAGCTGTCGATACAGGTGCCGCACTTGATACACTTGTCCTGATCGATAACGAACGGGCTCTTTACAACGCCCTCGATAGCGTTGACGGGACACTTTCTCGCGCAGAGCGAGCAGCCCTTACAAAGCTCACGGTCGATGATAAATCTTGCAAGTGCCTTACACTGACCTGCGGGGCAGCGCTTTTCGCGGATGTGCGCTTCGTATTCATCGCGGAAGTAGCGAATGGTGGAAAGTACGGGGTTGGGAGCCGTCTGACCAAGACCGCAAAGCGCGGTAGCCTTGATGTTGTTTGCGAGCTCCTCGAGCTTTTCGATATCGCCCTCTTCGCCCTTGCCCTCGGTGATGCGGTTGAGAATGTCGAGCATTCTTCTGGTACCGATACGGCAGGGAGTACATTTACCGCAGGATTCGTCAACGGTAAACTCGAGGAAGAACTTCGCGATATCAACCATACAGTTGTCCTCGTCCATTACGATAAGACCGCCCGAGCCCATCATAGAGCCGATAGCCATAAGAGATTCGTAATCAACGGGGGTATCGATAAGCGATGCGGGGATACAGCCGCCGGAGGGACCGCCGGTCTGAGCCGCCTTGAACTTTTTGCCGTTGGGGATGCCGCCGCCGATATCCTCGATAATGGTGCGGAGGGGAGTACCCATATCTATTTCAACAAGACCGGTGTGGTTGATCTTGCCGCCGAGCGCGAATACCTTCGTGCCTGCGGATTTTTCGGTACCCATAGCCTTGAACCAGTCTGCGCCCTTGTTGATGATCTGTGCAACGTTTGCAAGAGTTTCAACGTTGTTGATGATGGTAGGCTGACCGAACAAGCCCTTTACTGCGGGGAACGGAGGACGGGGTCTGGGCTCGCCTCTGTTACCCTCGATAGAGGTGAGAAGTGCGGTTTCCTCGCCGCAAACGAATGCGCCCGAGCCGAGACGGATGTGTACGTCGAAGCTGAAATCGGTGCCGAAAACGTTTTTGCCGAGAATGCCGTATTCACGCGCCTGCTCGATAGCGATAGCAAGACGCTTAACAGCGATAGGATATTCCGCACGGACGTAAACGAAGCCCTCGTCTGCGCCGATAGCGTAGCCTGCGATAGCCATAGCCTCGATAACTGCGTGGGGGTCGCCCTCGAGCACCGAGCGGTCCATAAATGCACCGGGGTCGCCTTCGTCGGCGTTACATACGACGTATTTCTTGTCCGAAACGCTGTTCTTTGCGAACTGCCATTTTCTTGCGGTGGGGAAGCCCGCGCCGCCTCTGCCGCGCAAGCCCGATTTGAGAACTACCGAGATAACCTCGTCGGGAGTCATTTCGGTAAGTACCTTGCCGAGAGCGAGATATCCGTCGGTAGCAATGTATTCATCGATGCATTCGGGGTCGATAACGCCGCAGTTGCGGAGCGCGATACGGTTCTGATCCTTGTAGAAGCCGGTTTCGTTGAGTGCAACGGGACCGTCTGCCTTTTTGCCGCCGCCGATATCGTCGTAAACCAATCTCTGTACGAGCTCACCGTTTACAAGGTGAGAGGTAACGATTTCGGAAACGTCATCGGTGGTAACCTGAGAATAGAAGGTTCCTTCGGGGTAAACGATAACGACAGGGCCGAGAGCACAAAGACCGAAGCAGCCTGTCTGGACGATCTTAACCTCGTCCTGAATGCCGTTTGCGATAAGCTCCTTTTCGAAAATTTCGCGGATGGTTACAGAGCCGGAGGAGGTACATCCCGTACCGCCGCAAACGAGAACGTGTCTTTTAACCTTATTATCGGAAGCCGATTTATCTTGCATACGGATAGCGATAGCCTTTTTAGCCTCTGCGCGTATCTCGGCAAGCTGAGCCAAAGTTTTCATTTGTTTTCAAATTCCTTTCGATTAATATTTAGCAAGGATATCCTTGACGTCTGCGGGGTCGAGTCTGCCGTAAACGTCGTTATTGATAGTCATAACGGGAGCAAGACCGCAGCATCCGAGGCAACGGGTATCCTGTATCGAGAATTTGCCGTCTTCGGTGGTTTCGCCGGATTCGATACCGAGCTGCTTTTTAACCTCATCGAGAACCGCCTGAGCACCCTTGACGTAGCAAGCGGTACCTGTGCAGACCGAGATGATGTATTCGCCCTTGGGCTTGAGAGAGAAGAGTGCGTAGAAGGTTGCTACGCCGTAGATTTCGGAAACGGGAACGTCCATACGCTCGGAGATAAGCTCCATCGTTTCGAAAGAGAGATAGCCAAAAAGCTCCTGCGCTTTTTGCATAACGGGGATAAGTGCGCCCTTGACATCCAGATTCTCGGATATGTAGGCTTCGAGAATCGCGGTTTTTTCCGCGATCTGCTGCTGGGTAAGTGCCATTCGGGATTTCCTCCTGATGTATCTTTTTTTATTTTTTACGCAAAAACAAGGGGTTGCATTATCAAAGCATACAACACCGATATATAATATATCATATAACTATCCTTTTTTCAATGGTTATTTACAAAAAATATATAACAAATATTGTATTTTTATAAAAAATATGATATAATTCGGCAAAGCAAATATAAAATCAAGGAGTTTTTTATATGAAAGAGGCTTGGAAAAGAAAGGTTGCCTATCAGATATATCCGCGAAGCTTTTGCGATGCAAACGGCGACGGTATAGGCGATCTCAAGGGAATAACGAGCAAGCTCGATTATCTTAAAGAGCTTGGTATCGACTACGTCTGGATCTGCCCCGTTTACGCTTCGCCGATGGACGACGGCGGCTACGATATTTCGGATTACTATGCGATAAATCCCATGTTCGGCACGATGGAGGATATGGACGAGCTTCTTTGCGAGGCGAAAAAGCGCGGTATAAAGATAATAATGGACCTTGTCGTAAATCACTGCTCGGACGAGCACGAATGGTTCAAGCGCGCTCTTGCCGACCCGAATTGCGAGGAGGCGGAGTATTTCTATTTCCGCAACAGTGCAAACGGCGCTCCGAATAACTGGCGCTCGATGTTCGGCGGCAGTGCTTGGGAAAACGTCGGCGGCGACAGATATTATATGCACCTTTTCTCGAAAAAGCAGCCCGATCTGAACTGGGAAAACCCAAAATTGCGCGAAAAGATATACGAAATGGTAAATTGGTGGCTCGATAAGGGGCTTGGCGGCTGGCGTATCGATGCGATAACCCATCTTAAAAAGGAGCCCACTCTTTCATCGCTCGCGCCCGACGGCGACGACGGTATGGTAGGCTGCTTCGAGCCGACGAGAAACTACCCCGGCATCGGCGATTTTCTCACCGAATTAAGAGAGCGCACCTTCGACCGCTACGATTGCATCACGGTTGCCGAAGCGGCGGGCGTGCCCTATCATCAGCTTGGTGAATATATCGGCGAAAACGGTTATTTTTCAACGCTTTTCGACTTTTCTTATTCCGAGCTTTATGCGCACGGACACACCTGGTATACCTGCAAAAAGGCTTGGGAATGGCCGATTTCTCTGCTTCGCGATAAGATGTTTGCAAGCCAGATCGAGACCGAAAAGATCGGCTTCGGCGCGGTTTATTTCGAAAACCACGATTACCCCCGTGCAAGCGAAAAATTCTTGCCGAAGGAATATCAGACCGAGCTTTCGCAGAAGATGCTCGGCACGCTTTGGTTCTATCTCCGCGGCATCCCCTTTATATATCAGGGGCAGGAGCTCGGTATGACGAATACCACCTTCGATTCTATCGATGACGTCGATGATATTTCGACAAAAAATCATTACGGCATCGCGATAAAGGACGGTCTTTCTCCCGAAGAGGCGATAAAGGCGGTCAACCGCTACAGCCGCGATAACGGACGCGTTCCTTTCCCTTGGAGCTCGGGCGAGTGGGGCGGCTTCTCGAGTGTGAAGCCCTGGATGAAGGTGCACCCCGAATATATCCGCTTCAACGCCGAGGACGAAGCGAAGGACGAAAGCAGCGTGCTTTCCTATTACAAAAAGATGATAGCCCTCCGCAAGAGCGACGAATACGTCGAAACGCTCTCTGTCGGCACTATCGAGCCGATACTTCTCGATTATAACGATATTATCGCCTATAAGCGTATCGGAAACGGCAAGAGCGTAACCGTGGTTTGCTCCTTCTCGCCCTATCCGCTCGACGTGAAGACCGATATAGTCGGCAAAAAGCTGTTGCTTTCGAACTACGACGACGCAACCCTGCCCGAGAATAACGTCTTGAAGCTCGCCCCCTTCGAAGCAATCGTTTTCGAAAATTAAATCAATAAAAATCTCCGCTTATTGCCCAAGTGTCCTTAAGAACACTTGGGCAGTTTTATTCGCCAAATGTCTTTGGCGAGTTATATTGCTACGCAGTGATATTTGTCTTGCGACAAGTGATATTGCCTTCGGCAGTTTATGGCGAATAAAATATCACTGAAATCGTAAGATTTCAATATCACTTCCCGAAAGGGAAATATCACTCTGTGCTTTGGCACAGAATATCACTATAAAAAAATCACTACCCGAAAAAGAACTGTGTTTTTCTCTTCTTTGGGTAGTTTTGTCTTATACTCTTTCAAACAGGAAATTTGTGTGCCAAATTCCGTTTTTAGTAAAGGTTTCTGTCCTTAGGTAACCCGTTCTTTAAACGGAGATTTTTTTATGCAAAAAAACAAAGGCACTTCAAAAAGAAGAGCCTCTGCTTTGATTGCAATAGTAAGGAGATATATGAAGAAATTTCTTGCCTTTGTAACAAAGGATTGCAATTGCGTGTAAAGTGAAAACGATACACTTAAAATATTTTGTTATAAAAATTT